>CALWVC010000060.1 GCA_944384865.1 uncultured Clostridia bacterium | reverse complement strand
CTACACGCAAATGGGGATACGCCTGCAATAACGCCTCTCCTGTTTTTGCACAAATTTCCGGAGAAGTATACGCAAACCTCTTATCTGCCCTTTTGGCGTTGACTTTAAAGGTTTTTGCCGCCGTCAGTTCCGGACGCAGATACACCGGGGCCTGTTGCAAAATAACATCCAGCTCCTTTGGCACCACCCCTGCGCAGGAAAACGCCGCAATGCCGAACACCCGCCGGAGCCGGTCTTTCGCCTCATCCATATCATATTCTTCGGCAACCGGTTCCACCGTAATCGTAGACTGCGCGCGCTGCACCCGAATTTCTCCCAACCCATACAGCGCATGTTTAATATTTTTGATCAGTACCGCTTCAAAGCTGGCGCGGTTCAAACCTTTTAACGCAATTTCGCCGTTTTTAATTAGTATAACCTGTTTCATATCTAATCTGTTCCTTTTTAAGATTTTATTTCTTGGTATGAATCAGCGTCTGCTGTGCACGCAGAATACCATCAACCAACGTCTGTGCCTCTTCTACCGTAGAATATCGGGACATACTGATCCGCAACACGCTGTCTGCCCGTCGACGATCATACCCCAGCGCCTGTATCACCGCACTGGCTTTACCCTTCGCGCAGGCGCTGCCCGCAGAAACATAGATTCCGTCTCGTTCCAGAAAATGCAGTAATGTTTCACTTTTCAGTCCCAAAACCGACACATTCAAAATATAGGCGCTGGACAACGACGGAGAATTGATGATCACGTCCGGTAGTTCAGACAGCTTTTGAATCAGAAATGCTTTGACGCGCGCGGCATTTTGCGCATTTTCCCGCAGATTACCCAGCGCATCTACTGCAGCGCCGAAGCCCGCAATCAAAATCACCGGCTCGGTACCGGGGCGCAGACCGTTCTGCTGTTCTCCTCCGAACAGTTGCGGCAAAATTCTTACGCCATTTCGGATATACAAAGCGCCGATTCCTTTCGGGCCGTGGATTTTATGCGCCGAGATCGTCATCAAATCAATACCGCACTTCTCGGGAAACAGCGCATACTTTCCGAATCCCTGTACTGCGTCACAATGCAGCAACGCCGGCGCCTGTTTCTCCCGGATAATGCGAGACAGCCGTTCCACCGGCAAATACGCGCCGGTCTCATTGTTAATCTGCATCACACTGACCAAGATTGTATCCTGATTGATCGCTTGTTCAAAGGCCTCGGGTGCGACTGTCCCATCGGCGTTTGGCGGCAGATAAACCACCTCAAAACCCCGACGCTGTAATTCCGCCATACTGTTACGTACGGCGGCATGTTCAAATCCAGTGGTAACAACCCGATTACCCAACCGTTTACGGGCGCTTACCGCCCCAAAAATCGCCAAATTATCTGCTTCTGTCCCGCCGGAAGTAAATATTATTTCATTCGGCTTTGCTTTGAGCTGCACAGCAATCTTCCTGCGCGCCGACTCTACCAATTGCTGACCCTGAATTCCCAGGTCATACAGCGAAGATGGATTTCCAAAGCAGTCCATCGCGTGAATCATTGCCTGTCTAACTGGTTCACACAATTCGGTCGTCGCCGCATTGTCAAAATATCCAAAGCGCAACTACATCGTCCCTTTTTATAAACTATAATAATTTAGTATACTATAAATTTGTTTTCCATGCAACCGCAGCGCCCCTTTTTTTCCGAAATCAAAAACAGTTGTTATAAAATTTAAATTTTGTCTGAATTTGCCGTCGGAAAACTGTTGACTATCTGCAATGTTCGGTGTAAAATAAGGGCACAGAACAGATACTAAACCAAAGGAGCTATAAGCCGATGCAGGAGGACTATACCCCTGATCTGATTTCTCTTTCAGACGATGAGGGCAATGAATACAATTTCGAAGTGCTGGATGCGATTGAAACCGATGACGCGCGATATGTGGCGCTGACGCCGGTGTTTGACGATCCAGAAGATCAGGTCAATGACGATGGCAGCCTGATCATTATGAAAGAGGTCGAAGAGCCTGACGGAGAGCTCTATTACGTTGAAATCGAAGACGATGAAGAATATGAAACCGTAGGCGACGCTTTTATCGCCCGGCTGCAGGATTATTACGAGATCGACGAGGTCTGAGTTTGATTCCTGCCCTGTTCGTGTATTGATGTTGTCTAAATAACCCTACACTTCTATAATCGGGAGCTTGACTCCGGCGGCGGGTCCTGCAGGCCTCCCTGATTAATATCAGGACGTTGGAAGCGCAAAACCGTTGGGCGGGCACCCACCTGCATATACCGCAGGTTATGAGTCGACGGCATCATTTCGGCAGGGCGGGTATTTTTATTTCGAAAGCACAGTCTGTGCAACAACCAAATATTATAATCATCAAAGCCTCCGGCATGGCCGGAGGCTTTAATGATTTTTCAGAAACGTCCTGCAAACAACCGCAAAAATCGCTGTAACAGTACACCAAAAGTCTTCCGCCACACACGAAAAACAACAACGGTTCCTTCTTTTGATTTTTGCTATGAGCCTTTTTGATCTCTCGGAAATGATACCGGCCGTAAGATACTTTATTCCGATTCCAAAAACAGCCGAAACGCGGTAGGCAACGGATATGCCTGCTCCAACTGCTGCGCATCAACCCAGACAAACCGTTTCGTCTGCGCCGCACAGTCGATATAAAACCCGGTCATCTCCCATTCCACATGCGTAAACACATGCCGGCGGCGTACCGATTTGCGCAGCATTTCCGGCCGTAACCCCCATTGTCGCACAATGTCCATCGCCTGCTGATCGGTCTGCGTTCCCAACAGATTCGGCAGTTGCCACAGCCCTGCTAACAAGCCCTGTTCCTTCCGGCGACAGATTGCCAGCCGCCCGCCGGAAGATAATATAAACACCGTTAATTTTTCCACCCGCCGAGGTCGCTTGGGCGTGCGTTTTGGCAGTTGCGTTTGTATACCCAGCTGTTTTGCCCTGCAAAAATCTGCTGCCGGGCAATCGCCGCACTTCGGCTTTCCGTCCGGCGTACAGATCAGCGCCCCCAGTTCCATCAAACTCTGCGTAAACATACCGGCCTGCGGAGGATAAACCGATTCCAACTGCTGTGTGATCTGCTGCTTGACCTTTGGCATATCTACCGGATCATGAACCGCACAGATTCTCGAGATCACCCGCAAAACATTTCCGTCTACCGCCGCTTTTGGCTGATCAAAACAGATCGACGCAATCGCCCCGGCGGTATATGGCCCGATCCCCGGAAGCCGGATGATTTGTTCATAGTTCTGCGGAAACACACCATCATACTGATCTATCACGATCCGCGCCGCTTTTTGCAGATTACGCGCGCGGTTATAATAGCCCAGACCCTCCCAGCATTTTAACAGTTGCTGTTCCGATGCATGCGCTAATGCGAAAACCGTCGGAAACGCTTGTAAAAACCGTTCATAATACCCTTTGACCGCTTCCACCCGGGTCTGCTGCAGCATAATTTCTGAAATCCAGACATGATAAGGCTGACGGTCTGCCCGCCAGGGGAGCCGGCGGGCATGGAGCTGATACCAGGGCAGCAGCGCCCCGGGCAGTTGTTGATAAAGTGGCTCCACGCCCGCGCCTCCTTTCATGGATATGTCAAATGATTATATAAATCACAGACTCAAACTGTTTTTAAAAAATACATCCAGCCAGTTCTGATCTAAAAACGGCGCCAGCGGCGTCAAATATTGCAGCGCCTGTGCCGAATGTACATACCGCTCCACAAGTTGCGCCAGCGCCTGCTTGCTCATAAACGGCGCCAGTGATGAAATATGTCTGAAATCTTCGGGACCATGCACCGCCCGCGCTGCATACGCATCCACCAGCTCCGTGCTGACAAACGGCAATAATGCATGAAGCTGCGTAAGCGGCGTCCCGGCCGAGAGCGCCCGGTTAACTGCCTGATCCAACACCTCTGTGCTGACAAAAGGCGCGAGCGACACAAGCTGCTGCAGATCCATCCCATCGCCCGCCCCTGCTTCCGGTTCACCAGCTTCATCCGCCGGTTTTGGCTGCGCGTTTTCACGTTCTGTTTTCTGCTGTGGTTCCGCCGCCTGATCTTCCGGCTGCACATTGGCCGCAACTGTATCTGCGTCATACTCTCCCTGCACCGGCTCCATCCGCCGGCCGCGCAACAGTTCTTCAGGCGTGATCTGCAACAAGTTCGACAATTCCTCTAATTTTGAAATATCCGGCATCGCCGTCCCGCGCTCCCAATTGCTGACCGCCTGAAAGCTGACGCCCATACGCTGCGCCAGTTCGTTCTGTGTAAAGCCCTGTTCCCTACGGCACATCGAAATAAACGCGCCTGTCCGCTGCATATCAAACATGCGCGGCACCTCCCCGTTCAGGTGTTTCCGATCATTAAAGATTCATGGCATTTTCCACCACTCCTTTCTCCTTCAGACTAAAACGCCGTGGTGGCACATGCAATCAATCTGCACTTGAAACAACAAACTCAACTGTTGCTTGAATCACAAATATCGTCCATGATCCTTATATATAACAGATCATAACCGTACATATTTGCAGCTGCCATTTTAACAGCGAGCAAAGGTGCTTATAATATCCTGTTTTCTGATCATTATATCATATTCATGTTCGGATTACCAGCGTTTTCAGGTGTTTTGTATCACAGCAAAACGCGCTGTCCGCACTTGCAACGGACAGCGCATTTGCATATTCACACTTATTGCCGTACAATTTTATAATAGGTTCTGGCCGTCAAGCTGTATATCAGCACATAGAACAGCGCAAACAGCAGCGCCACACCGACGCAGCACCAGATGAACAACACCGAATTGGTCATATTGATCATCGCCATACACTTATTCAGGATCGGATAAGCGAAAGCCAGGTGGACGCAGGCCATCAACAACGGCAGGAAAAAGACCGTCATAATCTGGCTGTGAATGGACTGTTTAACTTCATGCAGGCTCATGCCGACCTGCTGCATGATCTCAAAACGGCTCTGGTCTTCATAGCCTTCTGACACCTGTTTATAGTAAATAATCAACACAGTCGCCAGAATAAACAATAACCCCAGGAAAATGCCAATAAAAAACATCCCGCCATAAAGGGCTGTCATAGAATCGCGGGCCTCCTCAGCACACTCTACGCCGCCGTGCCACTCCTGTTGCGCCTGCAACGTCTGCAGCCCCTGCATTATTCTGATCTGCACATCGGCGTCTGCGTCAACATCAAAGCCGTAAAAATAAGACAATAACGGATTCGGCTCGCCGCCAACCGCCTGATAGATCTCCCATATGGTTTGCAGATCGGGCACAATCAGATAATATGCGCCTACCATCTCATCCATGGAGCTGCTGCGCAAATCCATATCCTTGATACGTTCCCGGATTCGATATGTCCGATCGCCGAACACAATGGTATCACCTTCAATTGAACTGCCGATTTCATATAACAGCACCTCATCCGGCTGTAACGTCTGCTTCGTATCACGCATCGCATTATAGTCCGCCAGCGGAATACAGTATACACTGCGCATACCCGCGCCGTAATATACCTGCGCATCAAGCTCTCCCTGCAACACGTTTCCGTTCTGTTGAGCCGCGAACGACAGATAGCTGTAATGCAGCGTATTACCGCTCGATACCTGCTGACGCTGCACAAACGCATGCAGCATCTGTTCAATCTTCGGCGCATCTTTTTCAGAAATACCATGCAACTGCACCGTAATATTCCGTGGAAACCGATTGCGCAGAATATCTTCCCCGCCCATATATAAGGACACGGTCGCAGATAAAAGCACCAGAACAGCCGTAGACAGAATACAGATATTTGCCAATCCCACCGCATTTTGTTTCATCCGGTACAGCAAACCGGATATACTGGTAAAATGCCGGGTCTGATAATAATATCGTTTGTTTTTTCGCAACAGCTTCAACACTGCAATACTGCCCGCTGTAAACAGGCAATAAGTGCCGATCACTACCAGCAGCACCGCAAAGATGAACAGCGTCAGCGCATCGAGCGGCGATTCGACCGTTACCGCAAAATAATAGCCGGCGCCCAGACAGATTACACCTAAAATTGCAAGCAGCCATTTGGTCTTAGGTTCCTTTTCGCCAACCTGACCGCCCTTAAGCAGTTCTACCGGTTTGGACAGATGAATCATCCGAATGGTATTCAGATAATTGAGCAAAAAGATCCCGCAAAACAAAAGCAGCGTACGATACAATGCCGTTGTCGAAAATTCAAACTGCAGCATCAGTTGACTGTTCGTAGCTCCATATTGCACAATATTCAGCAACAGCAGATAAAACAGTTTGGAAAGCACAACGCCGGCAACCAGACCCAGCACCAAACTGATCAGACTGGTATATACCGTTTCGATGGCGGTCATTTTGGCGATGTGCCGTTTACCCATACCCAGAATATTATACAATCCGAACTCCTTTTTCCGGCGCTTAATTAAAAAACTGTGGGTATAAAACAGAAAAATGACCGAAAACACCGCCATAATCCACATTCCGTAGGAAAGCAGAAGCGAAACCTGCTCGCCGCCATACACCGATTGAAGACTCTGATTCAGCGCTAAGGCATAAATGATATAATACATCGCGACCATACCGACGCAAGTCAACAGATAGGGTAGATACACCCGCCCGTTTTTTCGGAGGTTTGTCGCGGCAAGCCTGAAATATAAAGAGTTATGCATCATCACGCGGCAGACCACTGCCGCGTTCACCTCCCGTCGCGATCATGGTCAGCGTATCGGAAATCTTCTGATACAGCTGTTCGTCGGTATCGTCCCCTTTATAAAGCTGGTGGAACACCTCGCCGTCCTTGATAAACAATACCCGCTTGGCGCTGCTGGCCGCCTTGATGCTGTGGGTCACCATTAAAATGGTCTGCCCGTCTCGGTTGATCTGTGCAAACAGCCGCAGCAATCCGTCGGTAGCCCTGGAATCCAGCGCGCCGGTGGGTTCATCGGCCAGAATCAGCTGTGGTTTGGTGATCAATGCCCGCGCCACCGCCGCGCGTTGCTTTTGACCGCCGGAAACCTCATAAGGATATTTATTTAAAATTTCCTCGATCTCCAGTTTGCGGGCTATCGGTTGCAGCCGGCCGTTCATTTCTTTATAGCTTTTACCCGACAATACCAGCGGTAGAAAAATATTGTCCTGCAGCGAGAAAGTATCCAACAAATTAAAATCCTGAAATACAAAACCCAAATGCTCCCGTCGAAAAGCTGCAATCTCCCGTTCTTTAATTGAAACAATATTTCTGCCGTTTAAAAACACTTCTCCAGACGTCGGTTTATCCAGCGCTGCCAAAATATTCAGCAGAGTTGTTTTGCCCGAACCTGACTCGCCCATGATCGCCACATACTCGCCCTGCTCCACCGAAAAGGAAACACTAGAAAGCGCCTGCACATGGTTGCCTCCCAGGCGGGTGGTATAAATCTTTTTTAAGTTTACAACCTCTAAAACTGCCAATGCCAAAACCTCCTGAAACATTCCGATTTACAGCCGGATCATATACACTGAATTTCCACGCTGCCGTAGGCCTGTTCAGCTTCTACAGCAACACAGTTGGTGCCTGAAGCCAGTGTTACCGTCTGTTCCCCGTTTCCACTGTCCTGCAATAGAACCGCGCGTTCAGCGCCGCGGAGCAACACGATCCGGACTCTGCCCCCGGCAAGACATATTGTATAACGGATGGTCAGCCGATCACCGAGATTTCGTTGTAGCTGTGTTCCGCCAAACAGCATTTCCCTGCCGGTAAAATCCCGATACTGTGCTGTATAACTGCCGGTATAATTGTCTGCACCAAAAGTACGCTTTCCCTGCAGCGACTGATCCGACGACAGCGTCCATTTGCTGACCAGCTCCAAAATCCGCTCATAGCCCTGCTGCGCGGATTCAACAGAACAAGCGCAACCTACAGCTGTGATCCCGATACACAGCACAACCGCCAACAGCTTTTTAATCATGCCGCACCCTCCGCATCAACGCCCAGACGCCGGCAACTACGGCAGCAGATGCAAACGCCGCCAGCAAAGCAATAATGATGTTTTTCATATTTACAACTGTCCTTTCCAGTCTGCCCGGCGCACCTGCTCCGGTTTCATCAGACTAAAGACAGTATAACAAACAGGGAAATGTGTTGCCATAACTTTGGCTTACATTTCCCCGCCACAACTTACATTTTTGTAAGACAGACCTATCAAAAAACCAGCCTTCGACTTTCGGATCAGAATGCCCGATTCTGTTATTGCTCCAGTTCTTCTCGGGTTTCCAGTCCGACCGAAACGGTGGTGCCTACGCCAGGCGCAGAGGTTATGGAAATCGTATGTCCAAGCTTTGTTAAAATCTGTTTGCACAAATACAGCCCGATTCCGGTGGCAC
>CALWVC010000059.1 GCA_944384865.1 uncultured Clostridia bacterium | reverse complement strand
CAACATTTCCCCTTGACTATGGAGTTACTCCATAGTTTATACTATGTATTTGAGAAAGTCAACCGTTTTGGAGGGTCGAAAGAATACAGCTATGGATTATAAGACGTTATTTGAAAAAACGCCGCCGACCAGACTGTTTTTTAAAGCGGCGGTTCCCGGCGCGGTGGGGATGCTCGCCTCTGCGCTGTATCAGCTGGCAGACGGCATCTTTGTAGGTCAGATTCTGGGCGACACCGCGTTTGCCGCGCTGAATCTGGCGATGCCGCTGGTGATTATCAATTTTTCATTAGCCGACCTGATCGGCATCGGTTCGGCGGTGCCGATATCGATTCGGCTGGGTGAGAAGAATGAAAAAGAGGCAAATAATATTTTCAGCTGCGCGTGTCTGCTGATCCTTGCGACGGCGGTTGCGCTGGGGGCCGCGTTGTTTGCCGCCGCGCCCGCGCTGATCCGGATGATGGGCGCAGACGATACGCTGCTGGAGCCGGCGGTGCAGTATCTGCGGGTATACGCGCTGTGTTCGCCGCTGACCACCATTGTCTTCGCGGTAGACAACTATCTGCGCATCTGCGGCAGGATCCGCGGCAGCATGCTGCTGAATATTTTTATGTCTGTGGTCAGCGCCGGGCTGGAATTTCTATTTCTATTTGTGTTTGGATGGGGGATCTGGGGCGCGGCGCTGGCAACCTGCGCCGGGATGTTGATCTGCGCGCTGCTGGCGTTTTATCCGTTTTTGCGGGGCAGGATGCAGCTGCGGTTTTGCCGGCCGCGGTTTTCTGCGGCGATGATCCGAAAAATCATCGCCTGCGGCAGCCCCAGCTTTTTAAGCAATATTGCCGGCCGTCTGACCTCGATTTTAATGAATATTATTCTGCTGCGGCTGGGCGGCGCTGCGGCGGTCTCGGTTTATGGGATTTTGATGTATGCCGACGGCTTTGTGCAGCCGCTGTTATACGGTATGTGTGATTCGCTGCAGCCGGCGGTAGGCTACAACTGGGGCGCCCGGCGTTATGACCGGGTCTGGGCCATTGAGCGGCGCTGTTTTACGGTCAGCGGGTTGCTGTCGGCCGCCGCGGCGGTGGTGTTGCTGGCGTTTCCCAACCAGGTGATCGCGCTGTTTATGAACCATGCAGACGCGGCGCTGTTACAGATGGCGGTGCCGGCGCTGCAGCTGTTCAGCCTGACCTATCTGACGCGCTGGTTTTCATTTGCATCACAGAGCTTTCTGTCTGCCATCGGAAAGCCGGTGTCGGCTTCGGTGATCTCGCTGTCGATCACGTTGGTTTTCCCGCTGCTGCTGATCGCGGCATTGTGGCCGGCGGGCCTGACCGGGCTGTGGCTGAATCTGCCTGTTACCTCGTTATTGGCCGCTGTGCTGTCGGCAGTGCTGTTGGTGCGGTTTAACCGCCGCAGGCTGTCTGATGCCATACCCGATTTGGCGCAGGGGCAGACCGCCGGGGAGCCAGATCCGGTGCAGTCGGCCAGCGGTCAGGAGCACCCCACAGATTTTTAGCGGGGCTTCCGTCGGCGCGGGCGCTGGAGGCCGCGGTTGTTTTGAGAACGCCGGTATGCGGCAGAGCCGGAGAATCGGGTTTTTGCAGTTTTCATAGCCTGAAAAAGCAACACAAATTTGAAAACCCGCACAGCGGTGGGAATCTCCTGCCGCTTTGCGGGTTTCTGTCATGGTGCTATCGGGTTTAAAACAAAAGCTTTTGCTGTTTTGATTTCAGCGCCTGTCGTCTATTTCGGTTGATCGCCCGGACTGGTTTTGGGCTTGTGTGCGCTGCTGTCTGATTCCTTACCCGGTCAGGATCGTTTGCCATTCGTCCGGTCGCGCCGGCTTTGCCGGCTGTCGTCACCTGCCAGTGTGCCCGCCGGTCTGTACAGCCCGTCGCGTTCCAGCAGCGCCCAGTTGGCCGCCAGAACCGAAACGCTCCTGCGTGGGCCGACGCGCATTTTTTGGGTATATACATAACCCTTGTTCAGCATCTCCTGCAACGCTTCTTCGATCAGCGGCGCTTTCACGCCGTTATAATCCGCCACCGTCTGCACCGTGCCCTTAAAGGTAGAAATAATCCGCCGTTTTGGGTGCCGGGCCACATAGTCTAAATTGTTGATGATCATCTGGTAATAGCCCCGCTGGGTCTGGCCGGTGGTGGGCATCTCGATCCATCGGGTGGCGACCGCCTTGAGCTGGTTGCTGAAAGCGTCCCGCACGCCGTATACGATCACCTGTTTTTTGCAGCGGGCAATCAAAAATTTGACCACCGACTGAAAATGTCCGTCTCCGGTAAACAGGATAAACGTGTTGGGCGCATGTTTGTCCATGGCCATCTGGTAGATATAATCCAGCATGATAAAATCGGTCATATCTTTTTTGTAGCCCAGCGTTGCGTTGCGGGTTTCAATAATGTGGTTGGTGACCGCACGGATCTCAATCACCTGGGTCTGCAACCGTTCGTTGGTAAAATCGGCGAAAAAATAAAATTCTGCCCGGGGATACTGCTGTAAAATCTCTTCTTTCCAGCTGATCAGGTCGGGGCGCAGATGAAACTGCTTGTCATAGGATACCAGCCAGTGTTCATAATCCACGAACACCAGCGCCCGACCGGTGCGCTTGTTGAATAGCATGTATCTGCTCCTTTGTCGTTGAATTTTTTACAGATCAGATCCGGTCTTTACGACCCAGCTGCCGGCGGTATTGCCCCGGCGTCTGGCCGGTCTGCTGCTTGAAGGTATAGTTGAAATAGGCCTGTGAGCTGAACCCGCTCTCATCCGCGACGGCGGACAACGGCAGATCGGTGGTCAGCAGCAGCCTTTTGGCCGTGGCCATCCGGGTCTCCAGCAGATACGATCGGGGGGACTGGTCCATCAATGTGGAAAAAATCTTATGAAAATAGATCGGGCTTAAATTGACATGCTGGGCGATGTCTTTCAGCTCGATAGGCTTTTTGTAATTGTCGTGTATAAACTGAATCGCTTCCGCGATCACGCGGTTGTCCGTCCGTCCGGGCAGGCGGACCTGACGCTTATAGCGCTGGGCGTCTACATAAATATGATACAGCAGCTCCGCCAACTGGGCACACAGCAAAATATCGCTGCCTTCGAAGGGGGAATAAAAGGTGTGCAGCATCCGGTCAAACAGCGCAATATATTCGCGGATATCCGAGGCTGCCAGCATATCCGGGCAGTTTCGCAGCATCTGGCAAAACGCACCGTTATCGTTTTGCAGATAGATATAGTAACACCGAAAAGGCAGCCGGCTGCTGCGCCGTTGGCCCGGTTTGGAACACAGAACCCCGCCGCGGGAAATAGGATGCTCCATGCCGTCGACCCGCGCGATCCCACCGGAGGCCGTGTAAAACTCGATTTCAAACCGGTCGATCTCCCGGGATTCGGTATCGCAGGTGCCGGCAGGAAAATAATTTTGGCTGTCAAAAGTGCCAATATTGATGATCCGCGGCAGCGTCGGATGGGAGAAACGCATACGAGCACTCCTCATACAATAAATTTGAAACCAAAACCCCACAGCCTGACCGGGGTTTGTTCTATTCCGTGCCGAAGCTGTAACAAAAAGAAACTTGGTTGACGTATCGCCTGGTGGAATTGCATGCGGGTTCAAAAACGGGAACGAGCCTGTTAAAAGTAAGAATTCGAAAAAACAGCCTAAGAAACCGGCTGGTATGCCATAAAACGGTGTTATATGATATAAAAAGCACAGGCGGAGCACCGTCGTAAAGGGTGCGGTGAAAAACGCGGTCGCCCGACGTTGCAGTTGCTTTTTTGCCGCGCCGCATGTTCGCTGCGGTATGACAAACGGATGTCCGGCTGCGACGGTTATCGTTTTTCTAAAGAGGAAAAATCGGTGGGCGCCGCCTGGCAGACTGAACGCCTTTTCTTTCTATTATACCATACTTCCTGCGGCTTGCAAGCTGTTTTTATATCGTGTCTGCCGCTTATATGGGAAAATCTGAAGGTTACACGGACCGCTGGGCTGCACCTGTTTGTATAAAGGCTGGTCATACGGGTTGATAGAAACCCGGCCGGCCATATCTGAAAACGCCTGAAAGGAAGAATGTTGATGCTGAAGGTTTCCTGGCTGGGACAGGCGGGTCTGCTGTTTGAAAACAGCGCCGTCACGATTCTGGTTGATCCTTATTTTACCGACAGCGTTGTCAAGGTCAACCCGGCCAACTGGCGGCGCCGTCCGGCGGATGAACGCTGGTTCGATATCCGGCCGGATGTATTGATCTGTACCCACGATCACCTGGACCATACCGACCCTGAAACGCTGCGGCGGCTGCTGAACCAGCAGACCGGCGTGACGGTGCTGGCGCCGCTGAACGCATGGGAGACAGTGCGGCAGTTCGGCCACGGCCACAATTATGTGCAGTTTAACCGTCATACCCAGTGGACGCAAAACGGCGTGACCTTTACCGCGGTGAAGGCGGAACATTCCGATCCCACTGCGATCGGGGTGCTGATCCAGGAGGGCGATCGGGTTTATTATATTACCGGCGACACCTTGTATAACACCGAGATTTTCGACGATCTGCCCGGCCATATCGACGTGGTGTTTCTGCCAATCAACGGGGCGGGAAACAATATGAATATGGCCGACGCCGCGCGGTTTGCCGATCGGGTCGGCGCAGATCGGACGGTTCCGCTGCATTTCGGGCTGTTCGATACGCTGGATCCCGCCGATTTTGTGTGTAAAAACCGGGTAATCCCCGTTTATAACAGAGAAATTCCGTTAAACTGATATCAAAAAGGTGGGTCAACCGTGAAAGTAACCGATGTAAAGACCTTTGTAGTAGACTGCTTTCGAACCAACTGGGTATTTGTCAAGGTCTATACCGACGAGGGGCTGACCGGTGTGGGCGAGGCCACGCTGGAATATAAGGAAAAAGCGCTGACCGGCGCGGTGGAGCATATCAGGGCGTATCTGGTGGGGCAAAATCCGCTGGACGTGGAAAAGCATTATCACAACATTTACCGTGACGCCTACTGGCGGGGCGGCGCAGTGCTGATGTCGGCGCTGTCGGCGGTGGAGACCGCGCTGTGGGATCTGTTGGGCAAGTTTTTGGGCGTGCCGGTCTATCAGCTTCTGGGCGGCCGGGTCAACGACCGGGTGCGTATCTATGTCAACGGCTGGTTTGCCGGGGCAAAAACCCCCGAACAGTTTGCGCAAAAGGCCAAAATCGCGGTGCAGCGCGGCGTGACCGCCATGAAGTGGGATCCGTTCGGAAAAAGCTATCTTCAGATCTCAAACAAAGATCTGGATACCGCGCTGCGCTGCGTGGCTGCGGTACGGGAGGCGGTGGGCGGTCAGGTCGATCTGCTGATCGAAGGACACGGCCGGTTCGACGTGCCCACCGGCATTAAAATCGCCAAAGAGCTGGAGCAGTTTCATCCCATGTTTTTTGAAGAGCCCACGCCGCCTGACAATTTAGAGGCGCTCAAAGCGGTGCGCGATAAATCGCCGGTGGCGATCTCCGCGGGGGAGCGGCTGTATACGCTGCGCGCCTATAAAGACCTGTTTGAGATGCGCGCGGCGGATTATATCCAGCCCGACGTCAGCCATGCCGGCGGCATGATGGAGCTGAAAAAGATTGCGGCGGTAGCCGAGGCCTATTATATCCCGTTTGCGCCCCACAACCCCAGCGGCCCGGTGGCCAATGCCGCCACGCTGCAGCTGGCGGCCTGCTGCCCCAACTTTTCCATTTTAGAGATCATGTACAGTGATGTGGACTACCGAAAGGATATCACCAACGAGCAGCTGGAATATCAGGACGGCTACATCACCATTCCCGACAAGCCGGGGCTGGGCGTCGAGATCGATGAGCAGCAGTGTCTGAAATATCCGTATCAGCCCCATACGCTGCGGCATTATACCGGCGCGCTGACCGATATCCGCCCGGCAAAAACGGCGTTTTATTTTTAATTTACTTTTCAACAGCCCTGCGGTTGCGCGGTCCGGCAGCGTTGTTGTCCGGCGGTCAGAAGGTTTTGTTGCCCGGCGGCGCGGCGATTGTGTAAAAAGGCGGGGCCGCAGTAAAAACAGTTTGCCGAAGCAGACGTACTGCCGCAGTAGGCGGCAGATGATCCCGACGGGTTTGCCCCCCGCGGGGCGGGATCCGGCGCCAGATGATATCCACGGCGTCTGGATCGTTACCTTCACCGACCGACCCGATCGTTGGCTGTACGGCCGGCGGCGCGCCGACCGACAGACTGGCGGAAAGGAAGAGATTTGATGCAACGACAGAAAACGATGCTGGTAACCGGCGCCGCCGACGGCACCGGGTTTGCCATTGCCGCCCGGTTTGCCAAAGAGGGCTGGCAGGTTTTGGTTACCAGCCGGGATATACGCCGGGCGCAGGCTGCGGCGGAAAGGATTATGCAGCAATACGGAACGCCTGCGTTCGGCTATGCGTTGGACGGGGTTGACGTGCAGCAGGTCGCCGCGCTGTTTGACCAGCTGGACCGGCAGGATCTGTGCCCGGATACGGTGGTGCTCAACGCCGCCAATTTAGGGATCGGGATGGATCCGCTGACCGTATCGGCAGAGGATTTTATGGCGGTTTTGCAGACCAATGTGGGCTGGAACTTTGCAATTGTGCAGCAGGCCGCCCGGCGCATGAAACAGGCCGGCGGCGGCGCGGTGGTATTTATCAATTCCAACACCGCTTACCGGGCGATCCCGGCGCGCTGCGCCTACAGCGCGTCCAAAAGCGGGGTGCTGGGGCTGGCCCGGGCGCTGGCGCTGGATTTGGGGAAATATCATATTCGTGTCAACTGCGTGCTGCCCGGGATGATTAAAACCAGCCGGTGGGAAGAAAATGCAAACGATATCCAGCATGCGCCGTCCCGCTATACGCCGCTGGGGGATATCGCCGAATTTGAAGATATCGCCAACGCCGCCTGGTTTTTAGGCAGCGATCAGGCCAGAAATACGACCGGCGCCGAACTGACGGTAGACGGCGGAAATATGATTCAGCTTTATCCGATCATTCCGCAGCAATCATGAAAGGACGAGAATTTTGGAACGACTGATTAAAACCGGCGCTGTTGCGCCAAAACAGGCCGCGCAGGTCGAAATGTCCCGGCTGGGCGTCGGCTTTGAAAAGCTTGACCGCGGGGCGTTCGACCCGGAAAAGGCCTATGACAAAATCGCGGCGCTGGGTGTTAAATGGGCGCGCATCCAGTCCGGCTGGGCGAAAACCGAGCGGCAAAAGGGCGTTTATGATTTTCAATGGCTGGATACGATTGTAGACAATCTGCTGCGCCGGGGGATGATTCCGTGGATCTGTTTGTGCTACGGCAACGGACTGTATGACGATACCGCCGCGAAAATGTTCGGCGCGGTCGGCTGCCCGCCGATTCATTCCGACGAGGCGAAAGCCGCCTGGGCGGCTTATGTTTCGGCGCTGACCGCCCATTATAAGGGGCGGGTGACCCACTATGAAATCTGGAACGAGCCCGACGGCAAATGGTGCTGGAAACACGGACCTTCCGGCACGGAATACGGCCGGTTTGCGGCGGAGACCGCCAGGGCCGTCCGGCAGGGAGATCCCGACGCTTATGTGATCGGCGGCGCAGTCTGTTTTCGGGATATTTCCTATATCAACGCGGCGTTTGACGCCGGCATGGGGCCGTATATCGACGGGCTGAGCTTTCATGAATATACCGCCGACGAAACCCTGGTGTTTGACCGGGTCAAATCGCTGCGGGCGGTATGCGCGCTGCACGGCTGTCCCGATATCCAGATTATTCAGGGCGAGTCCGGGTCGCAGTCCAGACGGGGCGGCGCCGGGGCGCTCAGCGGCGGCGCGTGGACGCCGGCGCGTCAGGCCAAGCAGCTGCTGCGGCATACGGTAGCCGATCTGCTGGCCGATGTGCTGTTTTCGTCTTATTTTTCGTCGCTGGATATGTTCGAGGCGCTCAACGGCACAATCGACGATGCCGCGTCTTATAAGGACTTTGCTTATTTCGGCGTGCTGGGCGCGGATTTTGATCAGACCGGCGCCGCCACCGGCAGCTATACGCCCAAGCCGTCTTATTATGCGCTGCAGCATCTGGCTGCGGTCTTTGCGGGCGCGTTTACCCCGTGCGATCTGCCGATGACGCTGCATGTGGAGGATTCGCCGCTGCTGTTCCATCACAACTGCTCGGATGCGCCGACACTGCAAAAGGGCGGCTTTATGCGGGCAAACGGAAGCTATGCCTATGCATACTGGAACGCCACCGACCTGATGACGACCTCGTTCAGTTCTTATCTGACGCTGGAAACCGCGCTGGATATTTCAAAGCTGCGGCTGATCGATTTGATGGATGGTCAGATCTACAGCCTGCCGCCCGAAATGCTGGAGCGTAAAGAAGGCGGCACGGTCATTCACGATCTGCCGGTGAAAGATTATCCGCTGCTGTTAACCTTCGGTGATTTTCAGATCTAAAGCGG
>CALWVC010000058.1 GCA_944384865.1 uncultured Clostridia bacterium | reverse complement strand
ATCTTCCATACTGATGGTAACATCGTTGCTGTCGTGAATCTGGCAGCCGGCTTTTTCGCCCCGCAGCTCTACAAATTTCAGTTCTTTCGGGATGTTGGAAGCCCAGGAAAACTCAATCTGCAGACAGGCGCCGTTGTCAAACCGGATAAAGCCCATCGCCAGATCTTCGACGTCAAAGGTGCCGCCTTCTTTTGCTTCACCAAAAGAAGCGTGGATTGAATCGGATTTCGAGGTGTCGTTCGCGAACTTCGTAAAGGTGCAGCCTGAAACTGCTACCGGCGTGGGATTACCCATCAGCCAGATGGCCAGGTCAATCATATGTACGCCCAGGTCAATCAGCGGACCGCCACCCGATTGCTCTTTGGTGGTAAACCAGCCGCCTTTGCCAGGAATACCGCGGCGGCGGATCCAGCCGCAGCGCCCGGCATAGATGTTTCCAAACTTGCCCTCGTCGATCATTTTTTTGACATAGGTGGAGCCCTCATAATAGCGGTTGTTGCGCATCACCATCAGCACTTTTCCAGACTGTTCCGCTGCTTCTTTCATCTGCAGCGCCTGCTCGACGGTGATACAGTCCGGCTTTTCACAGAACACATGCTTGCCCGCCTGCAATGCGGCGATGGCGATGGGTGCATGCAGGTAGTTGGGGGTATTGATGTCTACCGCGTCCAGATTCTCCATTTTCAACAACTGGTTATAGTCGGTTTCTACCGGGCAGTCCAGATGATAGTTCTGCTTTGCTTTTTGCGCTTTTTCCGGCACGATGTCGCACAGCGCGACAATTTCGACATTGGGAATATCCTGATAAGAGTTTATATGGTGGTTGCCCATGCCGCCGATACCAATGACGCCGATCCGTAATGTTTTATCCATATTCCTAAACACTCCAATCCACCGACGATTCAACATACGCTTGCCGCCATGGCTTAAGGTTCTGGCGCACGCTTAATATGTATGATGAATGCGGTTGCCGCGCATTCCGGCGCGCGGCACGCCGTATTTACAGTGAAATGCGGCGGGGCTTGCTCCGCCGTATCCACAGTTTGAAGCAATACTGTAACAAATTATAGTGGTTTTCTGCTAAAACAGCATGAACTATTTTTTGAAATATCACAACTATTTTTTGAATTTATGTTATTCCAGATTTCCGGTCAGCAGCATCACGCCGCACAGCGCGGCCAGCGGGGCCGTTTCGGTGCGCAGAATGCGCCGGCCCAGCGTAACCGGTATAGCGCCTGCATTCTGCGCAGCCTGCACTTCACCGGGCGAAAAACCGCCCTCCGGCCCGATGAACAGACAGCAACTGTGCGCAGGGTGTATGACCTTGCTTAACGGTGTGCCGCCGCCCTCATAGAAAAACAGCTTTAATTCATAATCTGCAATCTGTTTTACCGCGTCGGAAAAGGACAGCATCGGCTGTACCCGAACTACCCGCCCCCGGCCTGATTGCTTGCAGGCCTCCAACGCAATCTTATTGTATCGGATATTTTTTTTGCCGGAGGCTCTACTGTCCGGCCGGGAGACGCATCGTTCGGATAAGACCGGCACGATTTCCGATACGCCCAGTTCTACCGCTTTTTGGATCACCAGCTCCAGCTTGTCTCCTTTGGGGATACATTGATACAGCGTTACGGAAAGATCCGGTTCGCTGGCGTTGGGCGCCGAAGACAACACCCGGCAGCAAACCGGGTCGCCGGTGGACAATATTTCACAAATATAATCAAAACCATTGTCACAAACGGTGAGCTGTTCTCCCGGCTGCATCCGCAGGGATTTGGTAATGTGCGCAGCGGTTTCGCCGGAAAGCTGTACAGTGTCTCCGGTGACCGGTTCAAAAAAACGGGGCAAACAGATCGTTCCTTTCGTTATGGTAATAGAGATTATTCCCGTCCGTTAATAATGATGACAAAATCAGTATCCGGCTGTTGCGGCGTCAGGTGAATCGATGAAAACTTGCGGTAAAACAGATCATTGTATTCAATCTGGATTGTTTGTGCACCGCTGTTCAGTGAAAAGCGGCCGTTGATGACGGTATCAGAGGTCTGATTGCCGCCGGTGATCTGCGCGGGCTCGCCGCTGACCGTGATATTGTCAGCTATTTTATTGCGTTCAGCTTCGTCTTTGGTCAGCGGTATGGACAAGCTTGCCGTATAATCCAACGTTTGGGCGACAGCACCGGAAAACTGCACTGACAGCGTATAAAAGTTCAGCCGAAATCGTTCGGCGCTGAATTCCCGCAGTGTCAGCAGATATGGCTGATCGGGATCAGATGTGTCATATTGTGCCGAATATCGGATCGGTGTGTCGATCTGCAGGCTGCCGTCTCCGGTTTCATAGGGTAAGATTAACACATCCAGTCCAATCACGCCCTGTACGCTGCCGGTATCTTCGTTTTGTTCGGTTTTGGTAGCGACATAGGGCAGCGCCAGCGTCAGGCTCGCGCCGTGATCATAGGTATAAATCTGGTTTTTGGAAAGCTCGGTGCTGCTTTTGGTGATCAGATCGACGATATCAGGGAAATCTGTACGAAACGCATCGTTGAGGGTATAAGCGTTTCCGGCGTCCAACCCTTCTTTCAGTTTTAAAAACGGGTTGTCTGTCTGCGCCGGCGGTTGGGAGACGCTGTGTTGTTCGCCTTGCACCGGGTCAAAGTCGGTGCGGACATTCTCCGGTGACCGCACAAATACCCACACAACCAGAAAAATCAGCCATAAAGCCGACAAAATGCAGACGATCCGGCCGGCGATCCGGCCGGTTTTGGTTTTTGGCTGATCACCATGATCCTGATAATCCATATATTCCGCCATCAGTCTGTTTCCTCCATACAATGACATAGCTGTTTGAAATCTGCCAGCGTCAGCTCTTCTGCCCGAACCGCCGGCGGCAGGCCGCATTGTTTGATCAATGCCGCAGCCTGTTGTTTGTCGATGTGCAGTCCGGCGGACAATGCGTTAGCCAGCTGCTTGCGGCGTTGCGCGAATGCTGCCCGGACAATTCTGCCAAACAGCGCCTGATCGCAGCCGGCATTTTCCGGTGGATGCTTACAGTCCAGCGTGATGACGGCAGAGTCCACATTGGGCGCGGGCAGAAACGAACCGCGTTCTACATAAAACTGCAGTTTCGGGGTGCTGTAGCAGTGTACAGTGACCGTGATCGCGCCGCATTGTCTGGTGCCCGGCTGCGCGCAGATGCGCTGGGCGGCTTCTTTCTGTACCATAACGGTAATGCGCCTAATGGAAAGCTGCTGCTCCAACAGCGCCATCAGTACCGGCGAAGTAATATAATAGGGCAGATTGGCGCAGACGACGACCGGCAGATCGCCAAATTGTTCCTGTAACAGCGCCGCAAGATCGGTTTTTAACACATCGCCGAAGATGACCGATACATTGTCGGTTTCTTTCAGAGTTACGTTTAGAATCGGCTGCAGCCGCCGGTCCAACTCCAGGGCGACCACCTTTTTTGCCCGTTGTGCCAGCTGCACGGTCAACACGCCGATGCCGGGACCAATTTCCAACACGCCGATGCCGTCGCAGCCGGACAGCTCCGCCATTTTCGGGCAGACCGACGGATTGATTAGAAAGTTTTGCCCCATCTGTTTGGAGAATGAAAATCCAAAGGAGGACAACAGCTGTTTGATAAAGCCGATATTGGTCAGTTGGTCCAATCGTTTGTCGCCTGCCTTTTTTACAGAATGCCGTGCCGCACCGCGAACAGCGATACGGCATGCTTGCAGATGTTCGCGGTCGTCTTTCGGTGTGTAGCGGTGCATAGAACCATGCGCCGTACAGCGGATCATAACCGCTTTTGCGGTTATTATATCATATTTTGAACACTTTTAAAAGAAAAAGTTCCTGAAATTTTATGAAAATGCCTATTGCAATAAATCGCAATATGGTGTAGAATGAACTCAACACAAATCACAATATATAGGGGTGTGCGGTTTGGAACAGGTGGGAAGAACAGACAAAACCAATTATTATCTGGATATTGCGCAGACGGTTGCCGAGCGCGGAACCTGTCTGCGCCGCAATTACGGCGCGATTATCGTAAAATACGATCAAATTGTGGCTACCGGTTATACCGGCGCGCCCCGGGGCAGAAAAAACTGTATCGACCTGGGAGAATGTCTGCGGGACAAGCATCAGATTCCAAGAGGCGAGCGATATGAAATGTGCCGTTCAGTACATGCCGAAGCCAACTGTATTATCTCAGCCTCTCGGCAGGAGATGATCGGCGGCGTGTTGTATCTGGTGGGCGTAGAGGTCAAAACCGGCGAATTGGTACCGAACGCTGATTCCTGTGCGATGTGCAAACGAATGATTATCAATGCCGGGATCGACCGGGTAGTGGTGCGGAATACGCCCACGGAATTTACCGAGATCCTTGTACGCGACTGGGTGTTTAACGACGATTCGCTCAGCGGTTCGACCGGGTATTGATCGGTAGGATCTCGGCTTACGGCGTGCGCAGATTCGGGTATGCATCAAATCCTGAAAACAGTTGCTTTCGGATGGTGTTTGTCTGACGCGCAGACCTGCAGGCGACCACAACAGAATTGAAAGCAGGCGGCCGAACGGGTTCGCTGAAAGGAAAGGGCAAAAGATGACGTTTAATGAAGGAAACTGGAACAAAAAAATCGATACGCGGGATTTTATTATTCGCAACTATACGCCGTATGACGGCGACGAGCGCTTTTTGACGCCGCCGACGGCACAGACACTGGCGGTGTGGGACCGGGTCAAAGACCTGATGGCGCAGGAGCGTGCGGCCGGTGGGGTGCTGGATATTGATGAAAAGACGATTTCCACGATTACCTCTCATGCGCCCGGCTATATCGACCGGGAGAATGAAAGTATCGTCGGGCTGCAGACAGACGCGCCGCTGAAGCGGGCGATCATGCCTTTCGGCGGTATTCGCATGGTTCGCAAATCCCTGGAGGCTTACGGCCGGCAGATGGATCCGGAAGTAGAGCGGGTATTTCAATATCGCAAGACACATAACGACGGTGTGTTTGATGTGTATACAGACGAGATCAAGCGCGCCCGGCATTCCGGTATTATCACAGGTTTGCCCGATGCTTACGGCCGCGGCCGGATCATCGGCGATTATCGCCGTGTTCCGTTATACGGCGTGGATTACCTGATCGAAAATAAAAAACAGGCCAAAGCCCATTGCGTCAATTCTTATATGAATGATGATACCATCCGCGCCAGGGAGGAGCTTTCCGAACAGATCCGGGCGCTGCAGGATCTGAAAGCGATGGCCGCTTCCTATGGTTATGATATTTCGGCGCCGGCGCAGGATACAAAAGAAGCGATTCAGTGGCTGTATTTTGCTTATCTGGCTGCGGTCAAAGAGCAAAACGGCGCGGCGATGAGCCTGGGACGTACCTCGACGTTTTTGGATATTTATGCCGAATATGATCTGCGGGCGGGCCGGTATACCGAGCAGGAGATTCAATCGTTTGTAGACCAGTTTATTATCAAACTCCGGCTGGTAAAATTCCTGCGGACGCCGGAATATGACGAGCTGTTTTCCGGAGATCCGACCTGGGTGACCGAGTCCATCGGTGGGCTGACGACCGACGGGCGGCATATGGTCACCAAGATGAGCTACCGGTTTTTGCACACGCTGCAAAACCTGGGACCGGCGCCTGAACCGAATCTGACCGTCTTATGGTCGGATAAGCTGCCCGAAAATTTCAAGAATTACTGTGCGAAGATTTCGATCGAAACCTCGTCGATTCAATATGAAAACGATGATCTGATGCGCGCGAAATTCGGCGACGATTACGCGATTGCCTGCTGCGTATCCGCCATGCGGGTAGGCAAGCAGATGCAGTTTTTCGGCGCCCGGGCCAATTTGGCCAAGGCGTTGCTGTATGCCATCAACGGCGGCCGGGATGAAATTTCCGGCGAGCAGGTGGCGCCGAAGCTGTTGGGGGTTCGGGGCAATGTGCTTGCATATGAAGATGTTTTAGAGAAGTTTGAGGCCATCTGCGACTGGCTGGCAAAGACGTATATGGACAGTTTGAACATCATTCATTATATGCATGATAAATATTGTTACGAAAAACTGCAGATGGCGCTGCACGATGAAGAGATTCTGCGCACCCAGGCTTGCGGTATCGCCGGATTGTCGGTAGTGGCCGATTCGCTGTCGGCGATCAAATATGCCAAGGTGACGCCTGTTCGGGATGAGCGGGGTCTGGTGGTGGATTATCAGACGGAGGGCGATTATCCCAAATTTGGCAATAATGATCCGCGGGTAGACGATATCGCAGTGTATGTGGTTAAAATGTTTATGAAGAAGCTGAGCCGTCAGCATTCTTATCGCGGCGCTAAGACTACGATGTCGATTTTGACCATTACCTCCAATGTTGCATACGGCAAAAAGACCGGTAATACACCCGACGGCCGGAAATACCGCCAGCCGTTTGCCCCGGGGGCCAACCCGATGCACGGGCGAGATACCAACGGCTGTGTGGCATCGATGTTATCAGTGGCAAAGCTGCCTTATGACTACAGTGAAGACGGGATCTCTTATACCTTCTCGATTGTGCCCGCTGCGCTGGGAAAAGGCGGCAGCGAGAAAATTGATAATATGGTCAGCCTGTTGGACGGGTATTTTGCCGAAAGCGGCCATCATATCAACGTCAATGTGCTCAATCGCGAAACGCTGCTGGACGCGATGGATCATCCGGAGAATTATCCGCAGCTGACAATTCGGGTATCCGGCTATGCGGTCAACTTTATCAAGCTGACCCGTGAGCAGCAGATGGACGTGATTTCCCGTACGTTCCACCAGCGATTCTGATAGCAGCCGGCAAATATCGGGAAAGCGCTGTCTGTGAAAAAATTATGGCCTGAAGAACATTGTTCTTCAGGCCTTTTTAGGTGAAGGGCTGTTGATCAAATTTTTTCTCTGGCCCGCCTGTCGGTTTATAAGATATATCGCTTTTTAACAGGCGCGCAGCAGATATGCGTTTTTATTTGGAAACCGGTTTATTGCGCGATCAGCAGCATATGCAGCATGGATTGCCGGTCTGGCGATACCGGCTGCAGCAGCCGGTCGTTTTGATCTTTATTGATTCGGATCATGGCGGGAACAAAGCCGGCGCCCTCTTTTTTCACCAGATTTCGCTGTGCCAAAAAAGCCAGTTCTTCTTTGGAAAGAGGGTCATCGCCCCGCAGCAACCGAAACAGCAGCCCGGCGGCGGTAGTAGTTGGCCAGTTGATTGTGCGCCACGGTGAAGACAAACCGGTCCGGATATTCCGGCAGCCCTTTGGCGCACAGCGCCGAGAACAGGCGGAGGCAGATTTGCTGCGCCAGATCTTCGGCATCCTGCAAAGACGCGGTGCGTTTGCGGCAAAAGGCATAGATCTGGCCGGCATATGCTGTAACCAGTCCTTCGGCCTTATGACGGTTGTTGTGTGCGCCATCCATGCAACGGCCTCCTTAAAAGCGCTTTCACTATGATAGACACCGGTTATGCGGAAAGGTTGGAAAAAAGATTGCCCCGATACAGGATCGGGGCGGTTGGTTGCGTTATTGCTTGCTTTGAAACTCTGCCGCCAGCTTCTGAAGCTGTTCCAGCGAATCGATTTTGGCGCCGCTTTGAATCAGTGTTTCCTGCAACGATGCAGGCAGCGACTCAAAATATTGTTTAATCTCGGGGCTCTGTTTGGAGATATCCATTGAAATCACCTCTTTCAAGGATAGGTTTTGCAGCAGAGCCGCCGGTCATACATTAAATATTAAAATCAAAAGGCGGGCAGCGCAGTGCGCACACCTCGAAAGTTTCCCGCAGCCGGTTTGGGTTTTTCGTGCCGGTGATGATTGCGCCGGGCAGCCGGTTGTGATAGATATAGGCTAAAACCGCCACCGACAGCGAACAGCCGTATTGCCGGGCAAAAGCCTGCAGCTTTGGTAAGACAGCGGCGTTTTCCGGGCTGTAAAAGCGGTTTTTCAGTTTTTCAGACAGCCCTTCTGCGCCGGATTCGTCGAGCTTGCTGAAAAATCCGCCGGCAGCGGGCGCATATGCAAATACCGGAAGACCGTTTTGCAGATATGCCGCATATTCCGCCGCTGTCATGAACTCCAGCCGGTAATCGCCGTATCGCGCATCGTCGGTACGCGCAGCGCTCCACTGGATCTGGCTGGCGCAAAAGCCGTCCAGCCCGTGAGAGGCGGCATAAGCGTTTGCTTCGTTGATGCGCCGGGCTGTCCAGTTCGAAGCGCCGAACTGCCGGATCATGCCGGCTTTTTGCAGCCGGTTGAGTGCTTCGATGATTGTGCCCGCCGGAATCTGCGGATCGTCGCGGTGTAGCCAATACAGGTCGATACAATCGATTCCCAGCGCCTGCAGGCTGACGGTGCAGTCATCATGCAGCGTTTCACAGGAGAGCCGTGCGGCGGGCGGCGAGACGGTCATATCCGGGAAACCGCCTTTGGTGCAGACATAAAAGTCCTGTTTGCCGCGCTGCCGGATATAATCGCCCAGAAGCCGTTCGCTGGCGCCGCCGGAATAGATCCGGGCAGTATCAAAACAGTTACCGCCCAGAGAAAGATAGCTGTCATAAAACCGATAAGCCTGTTCCGGGCTCGAAAACGCTTCGCTTTTATCGGTTCCTAAAATGATTTTGGAAATTTGATCTGTTCCGA
>CALWVC010000057.1 GCA_944384865.1 uncultured Clostridia bacterium | reverse complement strand
GAGCAGATTGCTGATGTGATCAGAGCTTTATGAGATACACACAGGATTGGCAGGATTATGAACTGCTGGACGCCGGCGATGGAGAACGGCTGGAACGCTGGGGACAGATTATTTTGATTCGTCCGGATCCACAGGCGGTTTTTGAGACCGGGAAAAAGGATCCGCGCTGGCGGGATGCACATGCGCGATATATTCGAAGCAGGACCGGCGGCGGACATTGGGAAACCTATAAACCGGTTCCGCAAAGCTGGCAGATCGGTTATAAACAGCTTCGGTTCCACTTAAAACCTATGGGATTCAAGCATACCGGGCTGTTTCCGGAGCAGGCGATCAACTGGGATGCCGTAGGGCAGATGATCGGCGGACAGGAGAAGCCTTTTCGGGTCTTGAATCTGTTTGCTTACACCGGCGGAGCCACAATGGCCTGTTTACAGGCCGGCGCGCAGGTCACCCATGTAGACGCTTCCAAAGGCATGGTGGCCTGGGCAAAGGATAACGCGGTGTCCTGCGGTGTGCAGGACAAGCCTGTCCGGTGGCTGGTGGACGATTGTGTGAAGTTTGTGGAGCGGGAGCTGCGCAGAGGCAAAGAATATGACGGAATTATTATGGATCCGCCTTCTTATGGCCGGGGACCGGGCGGCGAGGTTTGGAAACTTGAAAATGAAATTTTTCCGTTGGTGCAAAAGTGTACGCGGTTATTGTCAGACCGCGCCCGGTTTTTTATGATTAATTCTTATACGGCGGGTATATCGCCGTCGGTCATGGCCTATATTCTCGGTATGACGGTGCGGTCCCGGTTTGGGGGCGCGGTATCCGCCGATGAAATCGGGTTGCCGGTTCGTAGCACCGGGCTGATTTTGCCCTGTGGCGGTACGGCGATCTGGAAAGGAAACGATTAAAAATATGCAGCCGATGATTCAAGTTCAAAACGTCTGCTTTTCTTATAAGGGCGACGACGAAGAACGTGTGCAGATTTTACAAGATTTTAATTTGGAGATTCAGCAGGGCTCGTTTGTGGCGGTGTTGGGCCACAACGGCTCCGGTAAATCTACATTGGCCCGGCTGTTGAACGCGCTGTATCAGCCGGATGCGGGCAGGGTGTTGGTCAACGGCGTCGATACCGGCGATGAAGAACAGGTGTTTGCGGTTCGCAGGTCGGTGGGACTGGTTTTTCAAAATCCGGATAACCAGTTGGTGGCGTCCATTGTGGAGGAAGATGTGGCTTTCGGACCTGAAAATCTGGGAATTGCACCGGATGAAATTCGCCGCCGGGTGGATGATGCGTTGCAGGCGGTGGATATGTATGAATACCGCACCCATGAAACACATAAGTTGTCCGGCGGGCAGAAGCAGCGCATTGCGATAGCTGGAATTCTTGCAATGCAGCCTGATTGCATTGTGTTTGACGAGCCCACCGCGATGCTGGATCCCCGCGGCCGCAAAGAGGTTATGGATATTATTTTGAAGCTGAACCGGGAGATGGGCAAGACCATTGTTCTGATCACCCACTATATGGACGAGGCTGCGCAGGCACAGCGGGTGGTTGTAATGGATAACGGCCGGATTATTGCCGACGACACGCCTCGCATTGTGTTTTCGAAGGTCGGGCTGCTGAAATCGGTTGGGTTGGATGTGCCCCAGCCGGCAGAGTTGTCTGACCGATTGCGCAAAGCGGGTATTCCACTGCGTGATCATGTGTTGACGGTAGAGGAATGTATCAGCGCGATTACCGACTGCTATTTTGGAGGATAGACGACATTGGCGATTATCAAAACCGAGCACTTGGAGTATATTTATTCTCAGAACACGCCCTTTGAAAAAGCGGCTGTCTGTGATGTCAATATTGAGATCGAACAAAACGATTTTGTTGGAATTATCGGGCATACCGGTTCGGGAAAGTCCACGTTGGTGCAGCATTTGAACGGGCTGTTGCGCCCGACTTCCGGAAAGCTTTATGTAGACGGTGAGGACGTCTGGGAGCAGCCTAAAGAAATCCGGCGGTTGCGGTTTAAAGTGGGGTTGGTTTTTCAATATCCCGAATACCAGCTGTTTGATGAAACGGTAGAAAAAGATATCGGCTTTGGGCCGCGGAACATGGGGCTTTCTGAAGAGGAAGTCCGACAGCGGGTTTATGACGCCGCCAGACAGGTGCGGCTGTCGGAATCGTTGTTGAAAAAGTCGCCCTTTGATTTGTCCGGCGGGGAAAAGCGCCGGGCAGCTATCGCCGGCGTATTGGCGATGCAGCCGAAGGTATTGGTGTTGGACGAGCCAACCGCCGGGCTGGACCCGTTGGGACGAGACACAATCCTGGACGAGATCGCCCAATATCGGGCGGAGCATCAGACCACCGTGTTATTGGTATCGCACAGTATGGAGGATGTTGCTAAGGTTGCCAATAAAGTGCTGGTTATGAACAAAGGCAAAGTGGCGATGTATGATACGGTAGACCGGGTATATTCGCGCGGTGAAGAATTGGAACAGATCGGTTTGAATGTGCCGGCCGTAACTAAAATTTTTATGGGGCTTCGGCGCAATAACCTGCCGGTAGGCGCCGGTGTGTTTTCGATGGACCAGGCGCAGCGAGAGCTGGTTGCCCTGTTTGAACAAAGGGGGCGGCTGAAAAAATGATCAAGGATATCACATTCGGCCAGTATTTGCCCTTTGACTCGTTTGTCCATAAAATCGACCCCAGAACCAAGCTGCTGTTGACTATCGGAATGATTGTCATTACTTTTGTTGCGTTTAATTTCTGGTCGCTGCTGTTGGTAGCGGCGTTTGTGCTGTTTGTAGCAGCGGCGTCTAAAGTTCCATTGAAATTTTACTGGAAGTCGATCAAGCCTATTTTAATTTTTGTAGCGATTACTGCGGTGTTGAATATTTTTTATATTTCCGGAGAGACGCTGTTGGTTCGGTTCTGGATTTTTAATATTTATCTGGAGGGCATTACCCGCGCGGTCTTTGTCGCAATCCGGATTGTGCTTCTGATTATCATCAGTGCGGCGCTGACCTATACTACGGCGCCTACGGCGTTAACTGACGCGATCGAAAGTCTGTTGTCGCCGTTGATGAAACTGGGGATCGATACGCATATGTTTGCGATGATGATGACCATTGCGCTGCGGTTTATTCCGACGTTGATCGAAGAGACCGATAAGATCATGAGCGCGCAGAAGGCGCGCGGCGCCGATATGGATAGCGGCAATATCCTGCAAAAAATCAAAGCGGTGATTCCGATATTGATTCCGTTGATGATTTCTTCGGTGCGTCGCGCGAAAGAACTGGCAGATGCGATGGAGAGCCGCTGTTATCACGGCGGCAGGGGCAGAACCCGGATGAAACAGCTTCATATGGGATATCGGGATGCGATCACTTACGCCGCATCAGCCGGACTGCTGGCAGGCGTCATTCTTTTGAATATTTTTCTTTGAGGGATAGGATATGCCCAGATTTTTAATGACGATCCGCTTTGACGGAACCAATTATCACGGCTGGCAGGTGCAGCAGAATGCGTTGGCTGTACAGCCGGTGGTGCAGGACGCCCTGTTGCAGATACTTGGTGTGCGTCCGGGGATCACCGGCTGCAGCCGGACAGACAGCGGCGTGCATGCAAACATGTATTGCTTTCATTTTGATGATACGGGCTCGATTCCGCCGCCGGCGTTGGTGAAGGCGCTGAACACCAAGCTGCCGGAGGATATAGCGGCAATCGGATGCGTTCCGGTTCCGACAGATTTTCATGCCCGTTACAGTGTTCGCTCAAAGGAATATATTTATCAGATTTATAATGGGACGGTGCGGCATCCGTTATACCGGTATTACTCATATTATGTAAATCAACCGTTGGATGTGGACCAGATGCAGCAGGGTGCGCAGCAGTTTTTAGGGACGCATGATTTTTCAGCGTTTTGTGCAGCTGGATCATCGGTGACCGATCACGTGCGCACAGTGATGCAGGCACGGGTGGAACGATGCGGGCCGCTGATTCGTTTCGTTGTATGCGCAGACGGTTTTTTGTACAATATGGTTCGGATTATGGCGGGAACATTGATTCAGACAGGATTGGGGAAATTTTCATCGCGGGCGGTAGGAGAGATCGTGGATGCCGGCCGGCGGGAAAACGCAGGACCGACAGCGCCCGCGCATGGGCTGTTTTTAAACCGGGTGACATATCCGGACGGCATTTTGCAGGCTGAGACGTTGGATGCCGGTTTGGCAAAAGGGTGGTTGTAATCTTGAAAAAGAATGATTTTTTTAAACCTGTTGAAAAACCGAAAAATGCGTCGATGATGACCGATCCGAAAAAGTTGGAAAAATTTAAAAATAAGCAGTTGAAAAAAGCACGTAAGACGCAAAAAAAGACAGAGCAAAAATCCGAGACGGTGCTGGCTTTAGACGCACAGGGAGTGAAAAAGCAACCCGCAAAATCGCTCAAAGAATGGATTTTTACTTTATATACGCCGTCTGAAAAACGCCAAAAAACGGTGGGTGAGCAACAGCCCGGTTTTCAGGTGATCAAGGGTAAAAAACAATTGCACAGGCTTTGGATCAAAGCTACTGCGACCATTTTAGGGGTTGTATTAATCTGCGCGCTGTTGTTTGTATTTTTACTACCGACGCCAGTAATGGACTGGTTTACCGTTTTGTCTGCAAAAATGCGATCGGGCGATGGATTTCCGGTTGCTTTTTCAGATGCCGGCGCACCCAAAAATCTTGTTGCAGACGGTTCGGTTTTGTCTCTGGTGACGGATACCTCGTTTTTGGTTTATAACAAGCATGGCGCGCGGTTATTGACGGATACGCATGGGTATGCAGATCCTGTTCAGACAGGCGGCGCAGATTATTATCTGTTATATGACCGGGGGCGGACAAACTATAAAATCCTGAATGCTGCGGAACTGTTGTATACCGGTCAGACGGAAAAAAATATCGTAACGGCGACCGTGAGCGCCGGCGGCCGATATGCGCTGGTTACTGAGGCGGCGCGGGGAACAAATACGGTTACAGTATATAATGCTGATCACGAGGCGATTTATCAATATAACGCCGCTAAACAATATGTTACCGATATAGCGCTTAATGATGCCGGAAATATGCTGTGTGTATTGTCTGTCTCCGCTGAGGATGCGGTATATAAATCTACGGTACAGCTCTTCAGACTTTCTTGCACTGAACCGCAGTACAAGGCGGATTTTTCAGACGAGCTGTTTTATCAGATATATTTTGACTCGAATAATACGGTACAGTTTTTGTCGGCAGCGCGCTGCGGCAAACTGGATTCGGATGGACAGCTGACAGCTTCTTATGATTTTGACGGTAAAAAACTGGTAAAATCAGCATATCGAAACGGTGAAATGCTGGTGTGTCTGGCAGATGCCGTGCACGCGGCACAAAATGCCATTTTGGTTTTAAAATCTGATCTGACGCTTGACGTTCAGATCGATTTTGACCACGCCATACAGGCCGTTGCCTTCGATCGGGATCAGATCTTTGTGCTGTCTGACAAACTTTACGCATATAATGATGAAGCGCAGAAAAAATTTGAAACAACCCTGGAGGCCGGCGCGATTGCGGTGCAAACGTTTGACGGGCGAGCGGCGGTGTTGTATGCCCGTCGAATCGTATTGTATTCGTGACAATCAGACAAAGGGATGTCAGGTCGAAAAAGCCCGGTTGTGTTTTCGGTTTTTGATTGGGATTCTATATATTGTTATAAAAAGTATTTGTATTATACTAAAAAGCGTGTTATACTATTTTTTATACGGGAGCGTGAAGTAATGGCTCTGGTGATAGATCTGGCAATCATTCTGATTGTAGCGCTGGTGATCTGGCGATCCGCTGTACATGGCTTTGTCAGAACGATTGTGGAGCTTGCCGGGTATATTCTTGCGGCGACGATTGCCTTTTCACTGGCCGGGTATGCGGCTGACGAGATATATGAACGAGCTGTGCGCCCGCAGATGGTTTCTTCCATAGAGCAGAGTTTGACGGATACCGAAGATCAGGTCGTATCGCAGCAGATCAACTTTGTTTGGGACAGTCTGCCGTCTGTAGTTACTGGTTTGGCGGAATCGTTCGGGGTAGATAAAGAACAGATTGGCGCGCAATTACAGGATTCTGTTCAAAACGGCGCAATATATACCGCCGAGATGGTTTCAGACCATATTTTAAAGCCGGTAATTGTGAATTTCATCCGGGTGTTTTGTTCGGCTTTGCTGTTTTTTCTGCTTATGCTGGTCGTTCGGTGGCTTGCGAGACTGGTTAACCGGGTGTTCCGGCTCCCGGTTTTATCCAGTATCAATTCACTGTTAGGCGGCGTTTTGGGTGCAGTCAAAGGTCTGATTTTGGTTTTTGTGTCGACAGTTGTTATCGGTTTGGCAATGTCGGCAATGGGCGGAACATTTTTATGTTTTGACGCCGCGCTGATCGATCAGACCTTTTTATATAAGTTCATTTACGGATTTAGTCCGTTTTGATTTCAGCCTCATAATCTGATGTGAAAATTAAAAGGATGATTTATTGCATGACGAAAAACGGGGAATTGAAAACCATTGTTACTATTCCGAATTTATTGTCTTTTTTTCGGATTCTGCTAGTTCCTGTCTTTCTGATTTTATATTTCTGGGATATCAAAAATCACTATGTTTATGCCGCTCTGGTGTTGGTTATCTCCGGGCTGACCGATGTGACGGATGGGATCATTGCCCGTCGGTTTCACATGATTTCAACATTTGGAAAAATCATCGACCCGATCGCGGATAAACTGACGCAGGCTTCAGTAGTGATTGCTATTTCTATCAATCATCCGATTTTTATAGTGCTGATGGTAATGTTCCTGATCAAAGAGTTTATGATGCTGCTGGGCTCCATTAAGCTGTTTGAAATTGGGTTGCGCCCGTCTGAGGCAAAATGGTGGGGAAAGTTAAGCACGGTAGTAATTTATATGTTTTTGATTATGGTGTTGATTTCTGATATTGTCGGACCGGCGTTTCCGTATTGGATTTTATATGTATCAGGCGTGTTGTGTGCCGTCTGTATTGTGTTTTCATTGGTTTGTTATTATCCGGTATTTCGGGATATTAAAAGCGGGAAATACAATATGGAAAAAGAGCGGACAGAGTCTGGCTCTGGCCGTTGACCACTTTAGCTATGGAAAGGAAATAAAATCTTCATGAAGTTGTGTAATAGATGTAATAAGCGGCCTGCCGTGATTTTTATTACCCGTATGGAGGGGAACCGCTCTTATCCGGAGGGATATTGTATCAAGTGCGCGAAAGAGTTAAATATCCCGCCTGTCAACGACCTGCTGAAAAGTATGAACATTTCCGAAGAAGAGCTTGAACAGATGAACGAGGAAATGATGCAGGTCATGGAGGAAATGGTAGATCCCGAAAGTGGGCAGGTTGATTCCCAGGCTCTGCAGGAAAAGCTGGATGAGTTTATCCCCGGGGGTGCGACGACGTTTCCGTTTTTACAAAACTTATTTGAAAATCAGATGCAGAATCAGGCTGAGCAGCCTGACTCTTATGTTGCAGAGGCTGTGGAGAAAGGCATGCCAAAGCAGGAACAGAAAAATAAAAAGAAAAAGTTTAAGTTTTTAGACGGGTATTGCACCAATTTGACCGAACGGGCGAAAAATGGACAGATTGACCGGATCATCGGTCGGGAAAAGGAATTGTATCGTGTAATTCAGATCATGAGCCGGCGCAGTAAGAACAATCCATGTTTGATTGGCGAGCCTGGTGTTGGCAAAACGGCGATTGCCGAGGGTTTGGCGCTGAAAATTGCCGCCGGAGATGTGCCTGCGAAGCTGTTGCATAAACAGATTTATCTGTTAGACCTGACGGCACTGGTGGCGGGAACGCAGTTTAGAGGACAGTTTGAGAGCCGGGTGAAAGGATTGATCGAAGAGATCAAATCAGACGGCAATATTATTTTGTTCATTGACGAAGTGCACAATCTGGTGGGAACCGGCGATTCGGAGGGAACCATGAGCGCGGCGAATATTCTTAAGCCTGCGCTGTCTCGCGGTGAAATCCAGGTTATTGGCGCCACCACCTTTAACGAATATAGAAAATATATCGAAAAAGATGCGGCGTTAGAGCGTCGGTTTCAGCCGGTTACGGTAGAGGAGCCTTCGATTGAAGACACGTTCCAGATGCTTAAAGGCGTCAAGGATTATTACGAGAAGCATCACAACGTAACGGTCAGCGACGGGCTTCTGCATCAGGCGGTGGTGCTGTCTGAGCGGTATATCAACGATCGCTATATGCCGGATAAGGCAATTGATCTGTTGGATGAGGCCTGCGCCTGCGCTGCGTTGCGAAATAAAACCGCGAATGATTTTTTAAAGCTGCAATACCGTGCCAATGATTTGCATACCGAGCTGGCAAACGTGGAATCTGCCGATCCGGTAGATTATGAGCAGGTGGCAAATATTAAGGCGCAGATTGCAAAGATTGATGAAGATACTGCAAAAATTACGTCGGCCGATATACATACCGACGTAACTTTTGAAGATCTTGCCCGCGTGATTCAGCTTTGGACAGGGATTCCGGCCTCTAAAATCCAGGAAAGCGATTTAAAAAAGCTCAGTGGGCTGGAGGAGGCGCTGCATAAACGGATTATCGGACAGGATGAGGCAATCTCGGTGATTGCTGCGGCGGTTAAACGTTCCCGGGTTCAGATCAATAAAAAACGGCGGCCGGCTTCGTTTATTTTTGTCGGGCCGACCGGCGTGGGTAAAACCGAGCTGGTAAAGGTGTGGGCAAACGAGTTGTTTGACACGCCTGAAACG
>CALWVC010000056.1 GCA_944384865.1 uncultured Clostridia bacterium | reverse complement strand
CCTTGATATGGAGATATTTCATGATCTATTGGAACACCCGGAGGATCTGCTCAGTCAATGGCGGACCGCCTCCCATGGTTAAGAGGAAACAATACTATGAGTCACTGGAGCAAGCAGCTTAAAGATTTCATGAAGAAAAAGTGCAAAGAGATATTGACAATATCAGATTATGTTACAGTTTTTATGACGAATGGTCGACCTTCTTTCAGTTGGTGTCAACAACTTTACTGTAACACAGGTCTTTCCATGCGTCACTCTTTTTTTCCCTCTGTAACACATCTATTGTAATCCTACAATCTTGACATCATAGATAAATCATTATATATTAAATATGTGAATCTATTTTTAATGGAGGCTTCGCCATGTATTCTGCGCCTAACCGACTGTGTTTATACTATATCCGGCTACTGTGTAAAGCAACAGCCCTTTTATTGGCAATGCTTTTACTGCTAACCGGTACATATATCGGCGTCAGTGCGGATGATGACCAAATGTTGCTCACCGTCAACGGCAAAACCATTACGCGTGATATGACTGTTGCGCAGGTTATTTCCCTGTTTGGTGCTCCCCGCCTGACCACTGATTCCATTTTCGGCGGCCAGGCATATACATTTTACAGCGACGGTTATCAGAACTATATATATCTGGAGACCAATGAAAACGGCGAGATCGCTTCTTATGGCACCATCAGCGAAGGGTTTTCCAGCCCAAACTTCAGCTATGGCGATCCAGAAGATTTCATTGTGCATTCCGGGGAATTCGCTTATAATCAGGATGATCGGCTATATGGCTATATTGGTTATTGCGCCGACCGGTTCACGATGAATGAACAAATCTGGGACGCCAATGCCGTGCATTATAACCAAGCCATCTGGCAGCATGCCGTTTTAATGTGGAATGCAATTTCCGAACTATACGGTTATCATACGCCGCTGACCTTTAATGAACACGCTTTTTACGCACAGGCACAGCTGATTGAAAATGACAGCAATTTATATGATTACTGCAACGCCGTTGGCAGCTCTGATTTTTCGCTGGTTGCCCGGGGTTCCAACGCTTTCGTTGGCTACTGGTATCCAAACCCCCTCAGATTGGCTTCCTATGCCCGCAGATACCGCGCACCCGAGGGCTACTATCCGATCTTTTCCTTTGACCGTTATGATATTACCACCATCGGCTTTTTAAATCCCTCGTTTTTCGACCGGGGCCAGCCGGTAGCCTATACGCAGCGGGAACAGCAGCTGCTCGCTGCTGCCCGTGAAGAATATTCCAACAGCGTTTCCGTTTGGAACAGTACAACTGATTACTTTGTTACCGAGCCGCAATACAGTACCCTTCCGTTAACTGCGGGAGAAATCCGGCCTGAAAAAATCGCTGGCGCCATCGGTTATCTGAACGCCATCCGCGTAGGCGCAGGCCTGCCCAAACTCACAGAATCCCCTGAATTAACAAAAGGCGCGCAGTGTAAGGCGGCGCTGACGATGTATCTGTCTAAAAACAATATCAGCAATCCTTCCCCACACAATCCGCCGCATATCGACGGCATTTCCGACGAATTTTACGCGCTCTGTCAAAACGGCAGCGGCGAAAATCTGTTTCATGGAAATGTTCTGACCTCTATTACCAACGCGTTGGAAGACTCTTATGGAACCGGGCAATATATCTCGCGCGGCCACCGGTATAATCTGTTGGATCCCCATTGGAAATATATCGGTCTGGGCTCTTCTGTTCCCACCCTTTCGATCGGCACACAGGGCGTCCATAAATTCAGCGGTTATCAAAGCTGTGATGAAGAACTGGTAGCCTGGCCCTCCAAAGGCATTATGCTGGCCGAAGCAGGTCTTACCAATATGTTTACCGCCTGTTTTTATAAAAATTATACAATCACCGATCAGACAACCGTAGAAATGACCTGTCTGAATACCGGTGAAAGCTGGATATTTGACGAAGAGAAAAGCACCGCTGATTACACCTTCCAGCGAAACGGTAATATGGTCTCGTTTTATAACAGCGGCGTCAGCTTCCGCGTTGGAAGCGTCTATCAAATCACCTTGAAAAATGTGCAAACCGCCGACGGACAATTGACCGATTATACCTACCGGTCGGTTTATGAAACCGCTTATGTCGGGTCTGCTGACAGCGTCACTGTAACGCTGGATCATCAAACTCTGCAAATGACGCCGGGCATGATCTCCAAGCTCTCCGCCACCGTTTCCCCTGCAGATGCGCCTAATAAAATGGTCTGGTGGAACAGCTCTGATCCGTCTGTCGTCTCGGTTACCGAAAACGGAACGCTGACTGCCCACAAAAAAGGCACCGTCGTTATTACAGCACAAACAGACAGCGGCATCTCAGCGCAGGCTACCGTTACCGTTTCAGACGGTATACGCGGCGATATTAACGGCGACGGGTTTATTAACAACAAAGACTTCTCCCGGCTGAAAGCCTATCTGGCAGACGATACGGTTGTAATCGCGCGGGAAAATGCCGAGCTGACCGGCGATTCCAATATCAGCAATAAAGATCTGTCCCGGCTGAAAGCCTATCTGGCAGACGATACTGTTGAGTTTGGATGATTCATGTTAAGCCGCCAACCGCCCCTCCAGACTGGAATCTGGAGGGGCGGTTTTTACATGCAGCACCGTTTTCACCGCGTATCACCTTCAGTGTTTATAAGCGCCGCATCGGCAACCGCCCGCTTTTCTTTCGCATAGCTCGGTAAGTCCTCCGTCTCAGTAGCTTTAACCGCTCTGTTACGAATATATGCCGCCTGTTCTTCCGTAATAGCTCCCACGACGGCTTTGCATGTCCTTTTCGTTATTTGATATCAATCAACATCCCCTTTCCATGATATATACGCAGATACTTTCCACCCAGCCGTGTCCCGGCAGATCTGCAAAGCAAATAATATTTTTTCGACAAAATCAAACAGCCGGCGAAAATTGTGAGAAATACCTCATCAGAAGCTTTTTCGTCTTTTATGTTTAAAGATCTTATTTGATCCCGATTTCATTTTATCATGAACCAACATTAAAATCTCTAGGAACTGTTTGCATTTTTCTCTGGGTCTGATATAATAAAGTATATACAATACTGAAAGGACACGCTTATATGCCTATCAAAATTCCAAATGCGCTGCCGGCGACAAGAGTTCTGGAACAGGAAAATATTTTCGTAATGACCGAAACCCGGGCGTTGCATCAGGATATTCGCCCGCTGAAAATATTGATTTTAAACCTGATGCCTACAAAAATCGAAACTGAAACACAGCTACTTCGGCTGCTGGGTTATACGCCGTTGCAAATTGAAGTTGATCTGATGCAGACGGCTACCTATAAAGCAAAAAACGTATCTCCGGAACACCTGCTGGCTTTTTATAAAACCTTTGACGTCATTCAGCACAATCGGTATGACGGTATGATCATCACCGGCGCGCCAGTGGAAAAAATGCGGTTTCAGGATGTGGATTACTGGGATGAACTTTGTGAAATCATGGAATGGTCGCTTTTAAATGTCTATTCAACCCTTTATATCTGCTGGGGCGCTCTGGCGGGATTATATTATCATTATAATATTCAAAAGCAGGTGCTGTCAAAAAAGATCTCCGGTGTATTCGTTCACAAGACCCTGATCAAATCCCATCCGCTGCTGCGAGGGTTTGACGACACCTTTTACGCGCCGCATTCCCGGTATGGAACTGTACGCACTGAAGATATACGCCGGGCAAAAAATCTGGATATCCTGACCATGTCGGACCAGGCAGGCGTGCATATTGCGGCCGACCGCAGCTGTCGTAAATTTTTTGTAACCGGGCATCTGGAATATGACCGGATGACCTTAGCCAAAGAATACCAGCGCGACGTGGAAAACGGTTTGCATCCGACAGTGCCCTGCAACTATTTCCCCGATGACGACCCCTCGAAAAAACCGATTATGAACTGGCGTTCTCACGCCAGTCTGCTGTTCTCCAACTGGATCAACTATATCGTCTATCAGCACACACCGTATGACCTGTCTATGCTGGATGCACAGCATCAGCAGGAATAAAAGGGAGTTTACCAATGAAATACAGCCATATTTTATGGGATTGGAACGGCACACTGTTAAACGACGTAGACTGTGCGGTTGCGAGCGTCAACGATATTCTGGTTCAAAACGGACTGCCCGCCACCGATTTTGACACTTATGTGCAAACGATGGAATATCCGTTGGAGGTATATTACAGAAAACTAATGGGAGACTATGACTACCGCGCGGTCATGGAGCAGTTTCAGCAGGGATATGCCGCGCACTTTGAAAGCGCGCAGCTGTCCGCAGGCGTACAGGAAACACTGGAAACGCTTCGAGCTGCGGGCGCGCGGCAATTTATTGTTTCCGCCTTTGAACAAACCAGACTGCTGCAATATGTCAGGCGATTTTCCATTGCACAATATTTTGAACAGATCAGCGGCGCAAACGACATTCTGGTGGGCAGCAAATCTGACCGGGCGCGGCAAATTCTCGAAAACAATCCTGCCCATAATGCGGTTTTTATCGGCGACACGGTTTCTGATTATCAAACAGCGCAAGAAATTGGCTGCGACTGTATTTTATATAGCGGCGGCCACCAGCATCGAAAATCCCTGTTAAACCTTGGTTGCCCGGTAGCGGAAAACATGAAACAGATTGTTGCGCTTTGTATGAAATAAACGGCTCATAGGCAGGTATGCAGACGCATACCTGCCTTTTTTATATAAAACGGAATATTGCGGTATGATCCATTTGACAACCGCCCCGACGGCAAAAAAATATCACAAAAATAAAAGCCGACGGTATTCCGTGTCAATACAGTTTATGTGCCGCCGTCAAACCGGTGTTTCGCAGAAAATACTGAAAATACATACGATTGTATATTTAGCGGCTTTTTTGTAAAAAATATCTTTCAGACAGGCCCGCAACGCCTGAAAAAATTTTTTGAGGTGCAGCCATGCAATATCTATGGGCATTTCTAATCGGCGGCGCTTTCTGCGTAGTCGGACAATTGTTAATTGACTATACCAAGCTGACCCCGGCGCGGATTCTGGTAGGATATGTGGTCGCCGGCGTCATCCTGACCGCTTTCGGATGGTATGAACCGCTGATCGATTTTGCCGGCGCCGGCGCCAGCGTACCGCTGACCGGCTTCGGCTATACGTTGGCCTCTGGCGTCAAGCAGGCGCTGGAGCTGCAAGGCTGGCTGGGCATCTTTACCGGCGGGCTGGCGGCTACCGCAGGCGGCATCACCGCGGCGATCGTTTTTTCCTATCTGGCGGCGCTGGTTTCTAAATCCAAACCCCACTGATCATTGATTAAAACCGGCTGCATGCCGGTTTTTTTCTTGCAAAACCATAAGAATCCTATTATAATAATTATATTATTCGCTTAGGGGGATAAGTCCATGCAATGCTCTGTGATCGGCTGTGGACGCTGGGGTTGCTTTATCGCCTGGTATCTCCATCACATTGGTCATAGCGTTACCTTATATGGCCGGCCCGGCTCCGCGCGGCTGCAACAACTGATATCTCACCGCAACAACAATGTCCTAACCCTGTCGCCAGATATTGTTTTAACCAGTGATCTGCAACAGGCTGTCAACACACAACTTCTTGCGATTTCCATCAACGCACAAGCGTTATCTACACTTGCGCACCAGTTGGCGGCTTTCAATATACAGAACAAAACTATTCTGCTTTGCATGAAAGGAATTGAAATCGAAACCGGACGGCGTTTAACACAAATTATCGCCGATACGCTGCATCCTTCCAACATCCCGGCCGTATGGCTCGGCCCCGGTCATGTACAGGAATTAACCCGCGGCGTTCCCAACTGCATGGTAATCGACTGCGAAAACACCCCGTTGAAAACCGAGTTGGTGCAAACGCTGTCAAGCCCGTTGATCCGGTTTTATTACGGAACCGATCTGATCGGCAACGAAATCGGCGCCGCTGCCAAAAACGTGATCGGTGTTGCCGCAGGGATGCTGGACGGGCTGAACCAAAGCGCATTAAAGGGCGCGCTGATCGCCAGAGGCCCGGCGGAAATTGCCCGGCTGATCAAAGCGCTGGGCGGAGATCCGCGATCCGCTTATGGCCTTTGTCATCTGGGAGATTATGCAGCTACTGTTTTTTCTCCGCTGAGCCACAACCGAACCTTCGGCGAACAATTTATATTGGGCCACTCGTTTGACCAACTGGCGGAAGGAATCTACACTGTTCAGGCGCTTCATCATTTAGCGCAACAGCATTGCGTATCTCTTCCCATCTGCAACGCTGTTTATCGGGTGTTGTATGAACAGGCCGACAGCAAACAATTGTTAGATGAATTGTTTGCCCGCCCGCTCAAAGCAGAATTTTAAAATTGATCCTAAAAAGTGAGAAAGCTCTGATCCGACGCTTTTTTAGATCTTTCAACACCACGCAAACGATCTGTTTACTTCATAACAAAAGCGTGAGAACATCTGTTCTCACGCTTTTGTTATGAAGCATAAAAATCACTGTGATCTTTATAGATCCTGATTTTACCCGTTGGTTTCCATCTGACAATGCTGAACCGACCGCTCTAAAATGTGCCTACCACCGAAAACCGGCCTCTGAAACCGCGCCACAAAAGGAATAGCCGCCGTAAATTTTCCGCGCCGTATGTATGCCGTACCAGCAGCACCCGCCGCCTGTGTATCCAACGACTGCCACCAGTTATTTTGCTGCTCTGTCTGCACGCCGCTCATCCTTTGTGTTGCCCGCCATATGTTTTCGGCGCAAAATTCACCTGATCAAACCGATCGGCCAGCTCCTGCGCAACCTCGTTGAACAGCTGATGAAAATAGCAGGCGCAGTCTTCCGGATGGTCGCAGACATAATCGCTCTGCTGACAGCGGCTGAGCACGATCGGCCCTTCTACTACTTCGATCACCTGGCGAAGGGTGATCTGTTCGGGCGCACGATTCAATTCATAACCGCCGCCTACCCCTTTATAAGACTTCACCAGTTCCGCACCCGCCAACTTGCGAAGGATTTTCAGCGCAAACCGCTGTGTTACGCCGGTTTTGGCAGAAATCGCGCCGGCATCCAACCGGGTTCCGGCATTCGCCAGACACTGCACGATCCGCACCGCATAATCAGTTTCCAAATTGATTCGCATTGCAGCACCGCACCCTATTTATCCTTAAATTTGTTGGAACGAACCGGATGCCGCAGCTTGCGCAACGCTTTAGCTTCGATCTGCCGGATCCGCTCACGGGTCACGTTAAATTCCGAGCCCACCTCTTCCAGGGTATGGCAGCGCCCGTCTTTGAGCCCGAACCGCAGACGGATGACATCCTCCTCCCGGGGGGTCAGCGTTTTCAATACCGCGTCGATATCCTCGTTGGTAATAGTTTTCAGCGCGGCGTCGTCCGGCGCCAGCGCCTCCTCATCCCGGATAAAATCCATCAGGCGGCTGTCCTCCTCCGGGCCGATGGGCGTTTCCATCGACACCGGCTCCTGTGCAACCCGGATAATCTCTCTGACCCGGGCCACAGACAACCCCATCGCCTGAGCAATCTGCTCTTCGGTGGATTCCCGCCCGTTTTCATGCAATAACTGACTCTGCACCTTTTTCAGCTTGTTAATCGTCTCAACCATATGCACCGGAATGCGAATTGTTCGCGCCTGGTCTGCAATCGCGCGGGTAATCGCCTGCCGGATCCACCAGGTCGCATAAGTAGAAAATTTGAAGCCCTTCGTATGATCAAACTTTTCTACCGCCTTGATCAAGCCGACATTGCCCTCCTGAATCAGATCCAGAAAATGCATGCCGCGGCCTACATACCGTTTGGCGATACTTACCACCAGCCGCAGGTTTGCTTCAGTCAAACGCTGCCGGGCTTTAATATCGCCTTTCGCGATCCGTTCGGCCAGATCCACTTCTTCATCGGAGGTCAACAACGGCACCCGGCCGATTTCTTTTAAATACATTTTTACCGGATCACTCAGCGTAATATTATCTACGTTCAGTGCATTTTCCAGTTCTTCCGGACTAATTTCCTCCAGCTCGTCCACGCCCGGCTCCTCGATATAATCCAGATCCAGCAGCGGCGCTTCCTTCAGATCCTCGTCCAGATCTTCCGGAATTTCGTCAAAAGGCTGTTCCTCAATATCCGCTGCGTGATTTTCCTGATGATCGCTGTGGTTCTGCACCAGTTCATCCACCGCATTGTGTAAATTCTTTTCCATCATTTAGCCATCCTTTCAAACCGCGCCGCGGTTCTTTTTCTGTTTTCCTATATCCTGCATCGCCGCCGCCCACTGCGCGTCGTCCATCTGTTCCGGCTGTATAGACGTCATTTTAGCTTTTTCGCTTTTTAACACATTTATACAATCCCGCAATTCCGCAGCGGCGTTCTGGTAAACCTGCGATTTATTTTGCAGCAGCACGATCCGCCCCATTTCCTCCGGTGCAAACTGCCCGGATAAGGCAGTCAGATCAAACGGCCGTCCGGATTCCAACGCCTGCACCACCGCACCGTATACCCGGCTGTAAAAAGGTGTGACAAAATCCTCCGGCGAAAGCTGTTGCTTTACCTGCTGCAACAGCTCGTCATTGCGCATCAGCACGGCAATAATGGTTTGCTCCGCAACAGCGGCGCGCTTGAATTTACGTTCCTGCGGATTCAGCTGATCGTTAAACTGCGGGCGGCTGACCGCCTCCCGCAGCTGCCGGCGGCGAGAAGCCCCTTGCGTTTTGCGCTTATGCTCCCGAATACGCAGCAGCAACACCTGCTTGTCCACTCCGCATTCCTGTGCAAGCCGGCTCGCATAAAGATTTACGGCGATTTCATCATCCACGCCGGCCAGCATTTTTACGCCCTCGTCCAAATACTGTAGTTTGCCGGCGTCAGTTGCCATATCACAGCTGTTTTTAATTTTTAAAAGCCGAAA
>CALWVC010000055.1 GCA_944384865.1 uncultured Clostridia bacterium | reverse complement strand
AACCAGCCGCTGCCCAGCGACACCCGGATGCCCTCGTAATTATCCGGCGCGACGGTCCAGTCCGGCCGGCCGGCATAACCAAACAGCCCGTCGATCACCGCCTGGCCCGCGCTTTTAAAATCTTTGTCCAGAATATTGAACCGAAGCTCCACCGCTTCGGCCGGTTCCTGCAAGCCGGCGATCAGATCGTCGATGGTGTTACCCTGTCTGCGCAGCAGCACCATCTGAATCAAAATTTTAGTGATCAGATAAGCGCCGTCGTCAAGAAAATAATTTTCTGAAAAAGCGGCGTGCCCCGAGGTCTCGATGGCCAACGGCGCGTCGATCCCGTCGGCATTCAGACGAACCGCCTCGTCGATGACATTTTTATAGCCGCGTTTGAACCGATGATGACGGCCGCCCAGTCGCTGTTCAATAAAGGTTTTCAGCCCGGCAGACGTCACCGAATCGGTTACCACCGTCGCCCCCGGATGCCCCTGCAGCGCAATCGCCGCCGCCAGCGCTACCAGCCGGTTGCGGTTGATTTCATTGCCCGCCTGGTCCACACAGCCCGCCCGGTCCACATCGGTATCAAAAATAATGCCCAACTGCGCCCCCGCCTGCACCGTAGCCGCCCGGGCGCTGTCCATCGCCTGCTGATTTTCCGGGTTGGGAATATGGTTGGGAAACCGCCCGTCAGGCTCTAAAAACTGGCTGCCGGTGATATCCGCCCCCAGCGGGCGCAGCACATCATAGGCGTAAAAGCCGCCGGCACCGTTCCCGGCGTCCACAATAATCCGCATGCCGGCAAAGGGCTGTTGTTCACCGGTGCTGTCAACAATGATCCGGCGCAGGTGCGCGGCATATTGCTCCATAAATGCCAGCGGGCGAACGCTGCCGGCCGCTGCCGGCTGCCGCCGCCCGGACTGCGCGTTCAGCAGGATCGCGGTGATGTCCCCACCGGAAAGGCCGCCGTCACGGGTAAAAAACTTCAGACCGTTGCGGTTAAACGGATGATGGCTGGCGGTAATCTGCACCGCTGCGTCACAATCCGACAGCACAGTGGTCATAAACATGGCCGGTGTGGAAGACAGCCCGCAGTCATACACCGAAACGCCCCGGTCACAAAGGGTTTTCGACACAGCCGTTTTGATCCGCTGTGCAGAGATCCGGGAATCGTGACCCACTGAAACAGTCAGCGCCGTCGCCGGCCGGCCCAGTTTTTCACACAGCCAACACAGAAAGCCGTCGGTCATCGCACAGATCGCTTCATCGGTCAGGTTGACCGGCTCACCCGGCGCCCCTTCTACCGCAACGCCCCGGATATCCGTGCCGCTTTTAAATTTCAGATAATCGATCATCCGCCACACCTCACTGTTTCGCCGCGTATTTGTCAGATTGCGCGCCAATCAGCTCGCTGTCTTCAAAATAATTGATCTTCATGGCGCTTTTGACCTGCGCCAGCGTTTGCGCCGCTGCCTGCCGGGCAGTCTCGCTGCCTTTTTTGAGGATTTCATATACCGCCGGGATCTCTTTTTCAAATTCAGCCCGGCGTTTGCGAATAGGTTCCAGCTCCTCCTGCATGACATTGACCAGAAACCGCTTGACTTTTACATCCCCCAGACCACCGCGGGTATAATGCGCTTTCAACTCGTCTAAATTGGCATATTCGGGCAAATAACGTTCAAAATGTGCGTCTGTACAAAACGCGTCCAGATAAGTGAACACCGTGTTATTTTCCAGATGGCCGGGATCGCTGACCTGCAGATGCAGCGGATCGGTATACATGGTCATAATCTTGGCCCGCACTTCATCTGCCGTATCTGACAGATAGATGCAGTTGCCCAGCGATTTGCTCATCTTTGCCTTGCCGTCGGTACCGGGCAGCCGCATGCACGCCGCATTCTCCGGCAGCAGCGCCTCGGGCTCCACCAGCACCGGCTCATAAATCTGGTTGAATTTCCGAACGATCTCCCGGGTCTGCTCGATCATCGGAAGCTGGTCGTCGCCCACCGGCACCGTCGTCGCCTTAAAAGCGGTAATATCCGCCGCCTGGCTGATGGGATAGGTGAAAAAGCCCACCGGAATACTCGCTTCAAAATTGCGCATCTGGATCTCTGCCTTGACCGTCGGATTACGCTGTAATCTCGAAACGGTAACCAGATCCATATAATAAAAGGTCAGCTCGCACAGCTCCGGAATCTGCGACTGAATCAACAGCGTGGATTTAGCCGGATCCAGCCCGCAGGACAAATAGTCCAACGCGACCTCTATAATATTCTGCCGGACCTTCTCCGGATTCTCAATATTATCAGTCAGCGCCTGGGCATCGGCGATCATAATAAACACCTGTTTGTATTCGCCGGAATTCTGCAGCGCGACCCGCCGCTTCAGCGACCCCACATAATGCCCAATATGCAGCCTGCCGGTGGGGCGGTCGCCTGTTAAAATAATTTTATCCATATATACCCTGCCTTTGTTTAAAGTTCGGCGCTCAGCCGGCCCAGAATCTGCATCCCCTGTTCCAACTGTTCGTCGGTGGGTGTAGAGAAATTCATCCGGAAATTCTGACAGGGCAGGCTTTCATCCACCAAAAAGGCGTTGCCCGGCACCACTGCCACCTTCTGCTGCACCGCCCGGGTACAGAAATCCATCATGTCTACCCCGTCCGGCAGCGCGCACCATAAAAACAGCCCGCCCTGCACCGGATGATAGGTGATCTTCTCGCCAAACAGCCGGTCGGCCAGATCCATCATCAAATGGGCTTTGTGATAATAAATCTTGCGGATACGCTGTAAATGTGCTGAAAAATCATATTCAGTCATAAAACGATGGGCGATCATCTGCGCCAAAATGGTCGAATGCACATCCGCCACCTGCTTGCAGACGATGATCTTTGACAACAGCTCTTTGGGCGCGATGGCATAGCCCAGCCGCAACCCCGGCGCAAGCACCTTGGAAAAAGACCCGGCATAGACCACCAGCCCGTCGGTATCAAAGGATTTAATGTTGGGGATGGTCTCGCCCTCAAACCGGATCTCGCCATAAGGGTTATCCTCCACAATGATCACGCCGTATTTTTTTGCAAGCGCATAAACCGCTTTGCGCTTTTCCAGCGACATGGTGATCCCCGACGGATTCTGAAAATTTGGAATGGTATAAAGCATTCGGACATTCTTCTCGGTTTTCATTGCATGTTCCAGCTGCTCCAGGTTGATGCCGTCAGGCTCCATATCCACCCCGCACAGATGTACATTATAAGAACGAAACGCATTCAGCGTGCCGATAAAAGTCGGCGCTTCGCAGATAACCGTATCCCCCTCGTTGCACAGGGATTTACAGGTCAGGTCCATCACCTGCTGCGCCCCGGCGGTAATGATCAGGCCGTCCTGCTCGGTGCCGGTGTGATGCACGCTGCGCATATACGCCGAAACGGTATCGCGCAGCGGCGTATATCCTTCGGTAATGGAATATTGCAGCGCGTCAATGGGATGATCCCGCATAATCTCGGCTGTGATCTGCCGCACCTCCTCCACCGGAAACGCTTCCGGCGCCGGGTTGCCCGCCGCAAACGAGATCACCCCCGGCATAGAGGTAAATTTCAAAATCTCCCGGATCGCCGACGGCGCCAGGGAACGAACTTTGTCAGAAAACGTATACTGCATATCAAACCCTCGATTTTATAAAGATGTTGCATACTATTATAATATAGTTTGCCGTATTTTGCAATGCTTTTCCACCTTCTGCCCGTGCCGGATCAGGCAAAAAATAATATACACAAAAAACACCTGTCGAATTTATAAACATTCCACAAATCAACATCTTCCAAATGAAAAAACATTGAAAAATACTTACAAACATGCTATCATAAACACGATAAAATTTATTCATTGCGGGATAGGATCTCTTGTCAATGAATGGGAAAGTTTTGGGAGGTATTTTCAATGAAAGGCAAGATAAGAAGTATCCTCAGCATGGTTCTTGCGTTCGCGGTGCTTATGAGCGCTTTTACAGTCGCCACCGCATTGGGAGCAACGGCTGAGGGCGCTATGACCGACACTGTGTTTTTGAACTTTTCTGAAGAAGCACAGGGAGAAGGCAATGCGGTCGAATCGTTGGTTTATGACAATGGTTCGGTTACGCTGACCAGTACAGACACGCCGCAAAATTATTCCAAAGGCGAATATATCCAGCAAAGCTTCAATTTGGGCGATGACGCACAGGCCGCGCTGGCCGAAGTTCAGAGCGACCGCGCCACCAAACGGATCGCGGTAGATGTTACGCTGACCCAGGCTGAAGCCTACCGCTGGACGGAAGTTGTAAACGCTGCGGACATACAGATTGTTTTATATGGCAAAACTGCTGCAGGTAATGATATCTTAACCAAATCATCCAAGTTTCTCAATGTAAAAGAGGGACCCGCCACCGCCACGATTGTTCTGGATGTTCCTGTTCAGATGAACAGTGTAGACAGCGTGTTGCTGAAATTTGAGAACAATGCCAACGGTATGAACGACGAGGGCAAAGGTTTGTGCAATGTTGTCGCGACGTTTTCCGCAATGAAAGTTTACAGCGATCCCGACGGCGTTGAATCTTATGCGGGTGCTGAAGGCTGCGTGCTGGACTTCTCCTCCACCATGTACGGCACCACCGGCTCCGGCGTACTGATGATGAACGGATTAACCTCTCATACCAAGGATGAAGCCATTTTCGCTCCGGTCGGCGCCATGCACATTGAATCCACACCCGCCATGTTACATCCGGCCGCATGGTCCTGGGAAGACGTAGGGGTGCAGTTTGAAGTGAAGCCCGGCTCTTTCACCGGATATGATGGGTTTGAGTTTTATCTGTTGGTCGGCGAGGACGACACCTGGGCAAAACAAGGCGTTCCCGCGGAAGTTACGTGCAGTTTTCAGACGATGGCTCCTTCTCGGAATGAAGACGGCGAATATGTGAACGCAGATAATGAAGTTGTCGAGACCGCGGCAGAAGCGCTGGTTGAGAAAGAATATTTTGGTCATGCCAATCTGGCAATCTATGACGAAGCTCCCGAGGGGCTTTCAGATGTCATCGTTAAAGGCACGATCGTAAAAGTCCGGATGGACTTTGACGATTTTTATGAGACCGAGCCTTATCCGGAGGTCAGTATGTATCCATGGCCCAACGGCGCCGGCGAAGCATATGAAGACGGTCATGCTTATGCGATCGAAAACATCTTCGCGCTGCAAATCGCCCGCGGAACTATGACGACCGGTAACACCAAGCTGAATTTCTCTATCGGCGATGTATACGGCTATAAAGAAGCTGAAGACGGCTCGATCATTTCTACCATGCCGGAAATCGGTTCTACGCCTCCCGATCCGCAGCCGGAATATATGCAGGGCGATGTAACCGGCGACGGCTATATCAATAACAAGGATCTGGCCCGTCTGAAAGCTTATCTGGCGGATGATACGGTTGAAATGGTTGTTGAAGCCGCCGACGTGGCTGGTTCAAACGGTGTGCTGGATGGTTATATCAACAACAAAGACTACGCGCGGATCAAACGGTATTGTGCTGATCCGGAAGGCGTCCAGTTTGACAAATAATTTAAACAGCCAATAACACTAGTCCCCGGAATCAAATGATTCCGGGGACTGTTTCTATTTTATTGCAAGGCATTTTAAACATAAACACCGATCGTCTCAAATAAAAACAGATGCATCACATGTGCATACACGTCTGTTTTAGAATTATTTCCAGAAAACCGCAATGTGAAAACACACGACTTTTTCATTTTCAAAACATTTGTCGCGGCTCTTTGATCGAGCCACGCTTGTCTGCAAAACTGATCTGCAGGTTTTATGTTGCCACAATCGGCGGAATATGTTACAATACAAAATAGCTTTGATTTGGCTGAAACAAACTATAATCGTATATTTTATTCATATTCGATATTCCTTTTATACAATATACGGATATACCACAGTCAAGGCCAAATTTCTGATTCTGCGAGCGTTACACCATTACGGCAGAAAATCTACAGCGATTATAAAACAGTCTCTTAGTTTCCTGATCCACAAAAGTTTTTCAGAATGCTGTGCAAAACGGTCCCGCATGCTGTGTCAAACGCTTTGCATATTGCATATCGCATCATACAAGGACGGTCATTGCGCCTATGGAACAACCCTTTCATACAGATCCAAAAACCGGTCTGACCACAGAACAGGTACGCGCCCGCGTCGAAAACGGGCAATGCAATATCGAGGTTGCGCCGCCGGATAAAAGCATCCGGCAAATCATCTGTTCCAATCTGTTTACCTATTTCAACCTGATTTTCGCCGTTTTGGCACTGTGTGCATTGGCGGTGCAGTCTTACCGCAGCCTGACCTTTCTGCCCGTCGCCGTGCTGAATCTTCTGATCGGCATTATCCAGGAGATCCGCTCTAAAAAAGTATTGGATAAGCTGACCATGCTGAACGCACCCAGAGCCCGTGTTTTACGGGACGGCGTAGAACAAACGGTGGACGCGCAGCAGCTGGTATTGGACGATGTGGTCATTTTTGGTGCCGGTAACCAGATCTGTGCTGACGGCACCGTGCTGCAAGGACAGGTGCAGGTCAACGAATCGCTGCTGACCGGCGAGGCAGACGAAATTAGCAAACGGCCCGGGGATACACTGCTCTCCGGCAGCTTTATCGTTTCAGGAAGTTGTAAAGCGCAGCTTACTGCAGTGGGCGCCGACTCGTATATTTCCAAGCTGACGCTTCAGGCCAAAGCCTCTAAAAATATGAACCGGTCTGAAATGATCCGATCTTTAAACAAACTGATCAAAATCGTCGGCATTCTGATTATCCCGCTGGGGATTGCGCTGATATTACAGCAATGGCTGATACTGGGGAATTCCTTTCAACAGAGCATCGTGGCCATGATCGCCGCGCTGATCGGTATGATCCCCGAAGGGCTGTATCTGCTGGCCAGCGTCGCGTTGGCGCTGGGCGCTATCCGTCTGGCAAAATCCAAGGTATTGGTCCATGAAATGAACTGCATTGAGACGCTGGCGCGGGTCAATGTGTTATGTGTAGACAAAACTGGCACCATTACCGAGCCGGATATGCGGGTAAAGGCGGCCGTTCCGCTGGACGGCTTTGTCGGCGATCTGAAGCTGCTGATCGGAAATTTTGCCAGCGTGATGGCCGGAGATAATGCCACAATCAACGCTGTAAAAGCCTATTTTACCAAAACGGACGGTCAATTGGCCCATTCTTTTACCTCGTTTTCTTCGGAATATAAATACAGTTCGGCGACCTTTTCGGACGGCTGCTACCTGCTGGGTGCGCCGGAGTTCGTTTTGCGCACCCAGTATGCGCAATATCAGGCCCGCATTGAGGATTATGCAAAAACCGGCTGCCGCGTTTTGCTGTTTGGCCGGTATGACGGCATCGCAAACGGCCGGGCGCTGACTGGGCATGTTACACCGCTGGGGCTGGTATTGCTGGAAAATCCGATCCGGCAACATGCCGCCGAAACTTTTGGCTATTTTGCCCGGCAAGGTGTGGAAATCAAAGTGCTTTCAGGCGACAGCCCGCTGACTGTTTCCCAGGTTGCCAGCCAAGCCGGCATTCATGGTGCCGAACGGTATATCGACGCTTCAACACTGCAAACCGACGCGCAGATGCGGCAGGCTGCCGGCGCTTATACAGTGTTTGGCCGGGTCACCCCGGAACAGAAACGGCAGCTGATTCGCATTTTGCAACAACAGGGCAACACAGTGGCTATGACCGGAGACGGCGTGAACGACGTATTGGCGCTGAAAGACGCCGACTGCGGTATCGCCATGGCCTCCGGCAGCGATGCTGCCGCGCACAGCGCCCAATTGGTATTGCTGGATTCGGACTTTTCCCGGATGCCCGCAGTCGTATATGAAGGCCGTCGGGTCGTCAACAACATTCAGCGCTCGGCCAGCCTGTTTTTAGTTAAAAACATTTTTTCCTTTATCATGGCGCTGTTTTCGATTTTTCTGATGTATACCTATCCGCTGACGCCGGCGCAAATGTCGCTGATCAGCGGCCTGACCATCGGGTTTCCTGCGTTTTTGCTTGCGCTGGAACCTAATAAAAATATCATTCAAGGGCGGTTTTTATTCAACGTCATCCGCAAAGCGCTTCCGGCCGGCCTGTCAGACGTGATTCTGGTGGGCGCGCTGGTGATTGCCGGCGAACTGCTGCATATTCCCGCAGCACAGATCACCACCGCCGCCACGGTGCTGCTGTCTGTCGTCGGTATGCTGATCATCTATCTGATCAGCCGCCCCATGAACTGGATGCGCTGGGCAATCATCGGCGTCATGTGCGCAGCCATCGTTTTCAGCCTGATTGTGTTACATCCTTTGTTTGAGACTGTTCCATTATCCTGGACCTGTTCCGTCGTTGTAGCAATCCTGTCCGCAGCCGCCATCCCGCTGATTCTGCTACTGCGACGGGTCATCGACTGGATCTACGCCCATCTGCCGCGCCGCCTGCGGGATGGCCGGCGCAGTCTGATCCCTTAAACACCGGGGTATCCCCGCTGCCTTTCCCCGGTCTGTTCCCTTTTCTCTGCGCTGTTCCCCTTGGCCCTGGGCCATTCCCCTTTCTCTGTCTGCTTCCCTTGCCAGATCTTCTCTTCGCCGGTTTTTTCGCGGTTGCTCTGTCGCCGGTTTTCCCGCCTGCCCCTTTACCGGTTTTCCGACACCAGCAGCATATTTTGTTGAAAATCTCATTCTTTCTTTCAACGCATTTCACTTTGCGGTTGACACTTTTGCCCGTATATATTATAATATATTGGCATCCTGTTATCGAGGTGTAGCGAAGTTTGGCTATCGCACCTGCTTTGGGAGCAGGGGATCGCAGGTTCGAATCCTGTCACCTCGACCAAAAAGAAACGACAATTTTCGGCAGAAGATTGTCGTTTCTTTTTGGTCTCTTCACTCTTAGCTTTTCA
>CALWVC010000054.1 GCA_944384865.1 uncultured Clostridia bacterium | reverse complement strand
AGCGCTGTAGTCACCGTATTTTTGATGATGGTCTGCACCGTCTCATCACCGCCGCCGTTACACACGATCACCACCCCTTTTACAGTGGGCATAATCTGCGTAACGGTCAGTGGAATTTCCCCGGAATCAGAATTGACCACCACCACCTTTTTTTCACTGGAATCCTTTTTCTGCTGTTTGGCGGTATCTTCATTGCTGTCCGCCTTTTCCTCATTGGCATATACATATTCCACCCCGGTCTCCAGCGTCACCATCACCGAAGGCTTGCCTCCTACAATCTCCTGCACCGTTTTTCGCAGGTTATCTTCCAGCATCTGCGTGTACTGTTCGGCCGTCAGCTGCGTTTCTTTGACCTGTTCCTGCTCTTCGCCGGTAAACAGACCGGAAAGCAAAATGAACGCGATACCGGCCAGCCCGGCACAAAGCAACAGCTTCGCATGTTTTTTCAACGGCTGCGGCAGCACTTTTGTTGCTAATGATTTCCAGTCACTCATTTTGCTGTTCCTCCTCGACCGTTACCGCCACGCCCAGCTGTGCAGACAGCTGTTGCTCCAGCTGTTCGGCGTCCTGTTCCAGCCGCGCAACATAAACGGTTGCCCCTTTCATTTGTATGCTGCCACGCTCTGACATATCCGTGTTTATTTGGATTTTTGCATCCTGCACGCCGGCAGCAGACAGCAATACCGATAAATTTCTGGCATAGCTTTTTGCCGCTGTTTGTTCGAGCGACTGCTGCTGTGTATATTCTGAAAAGTCTTGGATATATTGCTCAGGCTGCATACGCAGCAACCCGATACACGGCGTCAAAATCGCAATGATCAACACGGTTCCCGTTAACAGGCGCAACTGCGGTTTCATCCCGCCGTCCGGCAGCAGCAGTTCCGCCGCACCCATGGCAATCGCCGCAAAACATACTGCTGTCACCGCCTCTTTAAACATGCTCATACCGCACCGCTCCCTATTAAAAGCACCGTAATGGAAATAACCGTCATCATACCAATCACAATCAGAACCGACAGCAGCAATGATAACGCGCCGGATACAATCTCCAGCATCGTCTTGACACTATCCAGGGAAAACATCTGACTGATCCCGCTGCAAAGCAGCAGCGCCAGCTTCCAGAACACCAGCTCCAACAGCGGCGGCAGCAGCAGGATCAGCAATACAATAATCCCATAGATCCCCACCGAAGATTTTACCAGCATCACACAGGATTGCATCGTATTCAGCGCCTCTGAAACCGAAGTGCCCACCACCGGCACAAAGCTGCCGACCAAAAACTTGGCGGTTTTGGTCGCAGCTGTATCCGCGCTGCCGGTGATCGCCGTCTGCACAGACAAAATCGCAAGATATACCGTCATACCTCCGGTCAACAGCCAGGTAGCGGCCTTTTTCACCAGATCGGTCAGCCCTTTTAACTGTATGCCGCCGGACACGCCACCCGCCGCGCCCAGCGCCAGATATGCGCTGGCCAATGGCGTTACCACATGCTGACCCAGCCGCGCCACTGCCTGTGAGGCGAAAAACAGCAGCGGCTGCACCGCCGCAGCGGTTCCTGCGCGCATTGCGGCAATCAAAACCGCCGTAAACACCGGCACAAAGCTGGCTAAAAAAATGCCGCTTGACTGGATGGCATCGGTTGCATCTGCGATCAGCTGCAACACCGGCGCACAGATGGTCAGCATACAGACCAATACCGCCACCGTCTGAAGCGAAAACAGCACATTGCCACCCGCCCCGCTCTCCGGCCGCATGCTGTATAATACCGCGCACAGCAGAATCACCGTCAACAGCACCGCCGCATATCGCAGCGGAGACAGGATCTGATCCAGCAAATAGCCGCCCAGTTTCTGTAGCCCCTGCGCACTGAACAGATCTGACAGCGAGGCCGGATCCTGCGGCTGCACCTGCGCCTTATCCAGCAACTGCTTTGCCTGCTGCGGCACATTGTCCATCAGTTCCTGCAGGCCGATTTCATCATACAGCTGTTCATACAGTGTATCGGTATCCGAAACGGTTTGTTGCTGAAATTCATAGGTCTCGGCCGACGCCGGCAGGCAAAACAGGCAGACAAACAACATCCCAAACAACAGTTTTTTCATTATCGTAATTCCTTTTACATAAGCAGCGTCGTTACGGTTTGCAGCAGCGCGGTAATCAAAGGCAGCGACAGTGCCGCGATGGTAATCCGCCCCGCCAGATCTACTTTAGAGGCCAGCGCCGTCTCTCCGCTGTCCTTACAGACGTCACAGGCAAGCCGGGTAATATAACAGATGCCCAATGCCTTAAAGATCAGCTTGATGTGCGCCTCATCCATACCGGCGTTCTGGGAAAATTCCGAAATCATATTAAAAATACCCACGCTGTTGCCGATAATAAACAGCAGCACCGCCGCACCGGCCAGCAGCGATACCGGCACTGCAAATTCCGGGTTCCCTTTGCGCAAAAGCACCAGGATCACCGTGCAGACCAGGCAAAAGCCGCAGACGGCAATCATACTGTTCACAGTCCAAACACCGATTTCACCGTTTCAAACAGCGAACTGATTTCCTGCACGACGATCATCAACACCACGACGATACCCGCCAGCGTCACCATCATGGCCTGTTCTTCTCTGCCCGAACGCAGCAACACCTGGTGTAATACCGCTACGATAATTCCAATCGCCGCGATTTTAAAAATCAGATCCACGTCCATACCTGATACCCATTCCTTTCAGACCATCCCTTATTCAAAGCGCCGCGACCGGCTTTTAACAAAACAGCACCGCGCAAAATAAGCCGGCAAAAACACCCAAAGAACGATACAGCCTGCTTTTCTGCCTGCATACCGGTCGCTGTTCCTCCAGTCGCTGCTCCAGCGCCTGCCGGTACATTCGGCAATGCCGGATCTGCCCGGCAGTATCCGTCGCCCCCAAATTCGAACAGCAATCGCAGAGCAGCTGCACATCCTGCTGTTCCAGACACAGCGCCGGATTTTCCCGAAAGCACGCACACAGTGCTGCGGCCGCGTCCCGCCGATGAGTATCCAACATAGACAGCCCCAACACATGAAAACGGGCGTCCTCTTTCAACTTGTATGTAATCTCCGAAAGCGTCGCCGTTTCATAGGAAATATATTGCTCTAACGCCCCCAGCAGCACCAACGCAGCCTGTAATTGCGCGATACGCTTGCTTTTCGCTCCCGCCAATAAAAAACCAGCCGCGGCAGGACATGCAGCCAACAGTAAAATTCCAAAGATCTTAAACACGCAGTTCCCTTCTTGTACAGATAAATTCGATTTTCCCGGGCGCCCCGCCGGATAAAAATACAAAACAGTCAAACATTTCACTGTTCAACAGTTCCCGAATAATCCGTCTTTTATAAAAATCTTCGCTGCTGCCGGCATGAACGCTGGTAATAACGTTCACACCCGCATAAAAGCTTTCAGCCACCTGCCGCAGTTCGGCCGCATCTGCGATTTCGTCAAATAAAATCACCTGCGGCGACATCGACCGCAGCGCGCTGCTGATTCCCACCGCCTTGGGATATCCATATAAACAGTCGGTCATACCGCCTACATCGAAAGCCGGCCCGCTGCCGGTGCTGCCGCTGATTTCTCCCCGCTCGTCCACAATACAAACCCGTCTGCCCGGTAGCTGCCCGCCATTGCTCACCTCCCGCGCCAGATCCCGCAGCATGGTGGTTTTGCCGCTGCCGGGCGGTCCGATCAACAGGGTATTTTGCAGTCCGTGCTGTATGTACCAGCGTAATATCTGCCGGGCGGTTCCTGCATGCTGCCGGGCAATGCGCAGATTGATTGAAGTGATTTGTTTGATATTGATAATCTTGCCGTTTTCAGTTACTGCCGTGCCACAAATACCGGCGCGATGTCCGCCTTTGATGGTGATAAACCCGTTATTGATCTGGCTCTGATAGCTGTAAACCGAATAATCGCACAAACTGCGGAAGTTTTCGGCCAGATCAAACTGATCACAGATCACAGGGTTGCCAAAACTGTCGGTAACCACCTGATTTTGTTCTGAAACCGTCAACATCACAGGCTGTCTGACCCGGATCCGCACCTCCTGTACGCTGCTTTTAAGCGTCTGGGGAAGCATCAGCAAAACCCGGCAAAGCTTTTCCTGCAATACAGACACTGCGTTGTTAAACGCCTGATCCATTTAAAAGCTCCTTTCTCTTTACTCCACTATATGATGGCTCGTCCCCGGGTATGCATGAAAAATGGCCTGTCTCTCTATGAAGACAGGCCTTTATAAGCATCCCGTGTGATATAACGGTGATTCTGTTTTTTGCTCTGCTTGCAATAACCAACCAGATCATGCTCACCGTGCATAAAGAGGTACATACATCCACGCGCCCCATACCGTTTGATAAAAAGTGAAAACAACACAAGTATTTACAATGAGCATTCCATAAACAGATGCGCGTCAAAAAAGCAACAGGCCGAAGTTTAAAAACTTCGGCCTGTTGCTTTTTATAACCTGTTTTTTTCGCCCCATTCGCATATCTCGTCTAAAATTGGAATTAAAGATTTCCCGCGCGCTGTCAGGCTATATTCTACTTTGGGCGGAATCTGCGGATATTCTTTTCTATATACCAATTGGTCTGCTTCTAACTCTTTCAATGTGGAACTCAATGTTTTATAGGAGATTTCACCGATATACTTTTTCATTTCGTTAAAGCGTACAACGCCAAACTCCATCAAAGTATACAGGATTGTCATTTTATATTTACCGTTAATCAGCGATAGTGTATAGCTGAATCCGGTTGTTCCAAGACACTCATTTGCAATACAGCGTTTACCCATTTTACGCTCTCCTTAAGGTAAGTATTTATCTTGATTATAAGTATCGCACTTTAATGTATGTACTTGATTTTATTTATATTCTTGTTATGATTATAATATCAAATGTAAATAAAGTCAATCCCACAGAATCAGGAGGATCAACCTTATGTGTAAAAAAATTGTCGTGATAACGGGCAGCCCCCGGAAAAATGGCAACAGCTTTGCCATGACTGACGCATTCATCACAGCGGCTCAAGCAAAGGGACACAAAGTTACTCGGTTTGACGCTGCCATGAAAAAAGTAGGCGGCTGCCGGGCCTGTGAAACCTGTTTCTCCACAGGAAAAGCCTGCACTTTCGATGATGATTTCAACACCATCGCACCAGCTATTTTGGAGGCGGACACCATCGTGTTTACAACCCCGGTTTACTGGTATTCGATCCCGGCACAGATTAAAGGCGTGATCGATCGCATCTATTCTTTGGTTGTTGGCGGTAAAGAGATTGCCGGCAAAGAATGTGCGCTGATTACCTGTTGCGAGGAAGATGATATGTCTGTTATGGACGGTGTTCGCATTCCTATCGAACGTATGGCGGCTCTGAACAAATGGAAGATGATCGGCGAGGTTCTGGTTCCCGGCGTACTGAATGTCGGAGACATTGATAAGACTGACGGCTGCAAAAAAGCAGCGGCTTTAGCCGACGCAATCTAAGGAAGGCAACTATGAACAAAAAAATCATGATTCTCAACGGAAGCCCCAGAAAGGCCGGCAATACCACAGCATTAACCGCTGCGTTTACCAAAGGTGCGCAAGCGGCCGGAAACAGCGTGACAGAGTTTTTTCTTGACAGCCTGCACATAAACGGCTGCAAAGGCTGTTTTGGCGGAGGTAAAAATCCAGAAAGCCCCTGTGTTCAAAAAGATGATATGGATCAAATCTATCCTGTATACAAAGTGGCTGATATCGTTGTTCTTGCAACGCCGCTTTATTACTGGACAATTAGCGGCCAGTTGAAATCTGCCTTTGACCGTTTGTTTGCCGTTGCAGAATGCGACCCCCATTACCGTAATCCCAAAAAGCAAAGTATTCTGATCATGGCTGCCGAAGGTTCTGGCTTTGAGGAAAGCGAATATTGGTATGACCGACTTCAAAAACATCTTGGCTGGAAAAGCCTTGGTAAGGTACTGTGCGGCGGCGTTATGGCTGTCGGCGATATAAAAGGCAAACCGGAATTACAGCAAGCCTATCGGCTTGGAGCATCCATTCACTAACAGGAAAGGAATCGATTATGATGAAAAAAATAAATTTACCGCAGGCTGCAAACCTAACCTCTCCCAATCCGGTAACGGTTGTGTGTACCCAAAAACCGGACGGCACAACCAACCTTGCCACCGTTTCATGGTGGACATACCTCTCCTTTAGCCCCAACATGATCGCTTTTGCAATGGCGAAGACCTCTTTTAGCGGTGAAATGGTGCGAAACAATCACAATGTGATCCTTACAATTCCCAGCGCAGAAATTGCAGACGCGGTAATGGGCTGCGGCAGTACAACAGGTCGAAATACAGACAAGACGGAAAAATTTGATATTGCGCTTATGGAAGTAGAAGAGAGCGCAATTAAAATTCCCGTTCATAGTCGTGTAGCGATTGTATGCAGCCTGAAAGAATACCATGAGGTTGGCGACCACTATCTGTATATCTGCAATGTAAAACAGGTTTACGGTAACGAAGCGGAACAAGCCCTATTTGCATGGAACGGCTATTCTCAGCTGCGTCCAGCAAAATAAAAATGTACAAAATAGACCATCATTGTCAGATAACAACTGATTGTAAATCCGTCCGAGCCAGCTGATAGCAAAACAGGCGGCGTATACAAGCAACCGCCCACCATTGCTGACAGCCGGTCGGGAAACGGCAGCAAGGCGTTTGCCGCCTTGCTGTCGTTTTAATATTCTGTGCAAAATCACAGCGCAACAATGATATATAAAAACAGCCCTCCGAATATTCGGAGGGCTGCCTCTCTTTATCTGGTTGTCTGTCTCAGGCCGGCCAAAATCTCAAAAGGCCGAAGCAAACAAAGCCTATCGCCAAACGCTCCCGCCGGGCCTTTCATCACAGTATATCCTGGAGAATTCTTATCAACAATACATCAAGCGGCTCAGCCTACAGTGTCTGGACAAACGCCTTTAAATAGGCCTTGAAATCTTCGCCGATCTCAGCATGCCGGGCGGCCTGTTCCACATTGGCAATCATAAAACCCAGTTTGCTGCCCATATCATAACGGGTTCCACTGAACTCCACCGCGGTCATCCCATCGCGCAGCGCCAGCGTGCGCATCGCATCCGTCAACTGCAACTCGCCGCCCGCGCCTTTCGGCGTATGCTCTAAAATTTCAAAAATGTCCGGCGGCAAAATACACCGACCCAAAATGGAATAAAGCGATAAAATCTGATTAGGCGCAGGTTTTTCTATCATATCCTCCACCCGCATCACATGGGGCTCCAATGGAGATACCTTCAGCGAGCTGTATTTGACAATCTGTTCCGGCGTCACTTCTTTAACGCCGACCACGCCCTTGTCGTATTTATCATACGCCGCAGCCAGTTCACCAATCGCCGGGCTCTCCCCGATGATCACGTCGTCGCCATATAACACCGCAAACGGCTCATTTCCGACAAACTGTTTTGCACAGTATACCGCAGCCCCCAAGCCGCCGGTTTGTTTCTGACGCAAAAAACTGATATTGGCCAGATTGGCAACCGACTGCAGTTCCTGCAAAAGATCCATCTTGCCCTTCTGCCGCAGCCCGGTTTCCAGCTCAAACGCATAATCGAAATGATCCTCAATCGCACCTTTGCCCCGATTGGTAATCACCAGAATATCGGTAATTCCAGCGGCTACCGCTTCCTCAACAATATACTGGATCGCCGGCTTATCCACAATTGGCAGCATTTCCTTTGGAATCGCTTTGGAGGCCGGCAACATCCGTGTTCCAAGCCCGGCAGCCGGAATGACCGCTTTTCTGAGTATTCCCATAATTCAAAACCCCTTTATTGTATCAGGCTTATCAGATCAATCATTTCGCTGCCCAACCAGCAAATTATGCCAAATGTTGCCGCTACGCAGGCGAAAATGTAAATAACCAACACCGTAATCCAAATGCCGCTGCGCGTGCCGCCTGCCTGCACAATATCCTGCGGTGTATAGTCCGGCTTTTGCCGCTTTAAATTTGTGATGGTTTGCACACAGTGTTTTAAATACCAGGAATCCGCAAAAATCGCCGGAATAATCGCTACCGCCAATTGTGCCAACGACAGCACAATCATAATCGGCAGCCAGGTCAGCATCGTCTGCAAGAATTCCTCTAGGGCCGCTTTCGTCTCCGGCGGCATGGAATCGCTGCCGGAACTGCTAAACCCATCATATCGATAACCATAATCGTAATCATACTCATAGTCATAATCATAGTCATAGTCATAATAACCATCGTCCCAGTCGTAGCCAGAAGAAAAATTGCCCTCCTGCGCCGCAGTTTGCATTAAATCCATCATACCGTTGAAAACCGGTAACGCCGCCAAAAAGCCTCCGGCAGTCAGAATCACTCCAATTGCCAGAATGATTGCGCCGATTTTATTCATACGGCGATGGAAAAAATAAAAGCTCTGCACAATCGGACCCAGTAGAAATCCAAATAAAAATACCACTACATTAAAGCCGGCGCGGCTGTTGGTCTGCGCCTTTTTAATAAACTTCGGCAGATAACGATCTGCTTTTTCACCTACAAACAGCGCGATTTCATTCACCGGCACACCGCCGATCTCCGAAGGATACGGTTGATATTGCGGTTGCTGATAGGTTTGCTGATTGGGCTGTGGGCCAGATTGCTGATAAGGCTGTTGATATCCGGTCTGTTGATCCGTTTGATATGTTTGCTGTTGCGCAGTATTCTGTTGATACGATTGTTGATAAGTATTCTGCTGCGATTGTTGCTGATCAGGCTGTACAGCCGGCTGCGCGCCCGCAGGCGGCACATCTACCGCTTCACCCAACACCGCGCCGCACATTCTGCAATAAACCGCCGATGCGTCATTGACCGCAGAACAACCCGAACAGATCTTAACCTTTTCATTCATAATAACAACCATCCCTTCAAAAAGTCCGGCATGCTTTGCTCCCGTTCCTCTAAAGAAACCCAACCCCGCATCAGCTGTCAGGAACAGACAAAACCCCCGGCTTAAACCAAAAGTTATGCGTTTTTGTGATCTATCG
>CALWVC010000053.1 GCA_944384865.1 uncultured Clostridia bacterium | reverse complement strand
TCGGAATCGGGCAATGCACTTAGATCAATTTCCAAAATTTCCCGCGGCGTCTGCTGCCCGTTGGAGAATATGGCGACTTTGCCGTTGTATTCTTTCAGAATATATTTGGGCAATGTTGTTTGTTTTGCCGGTTGACCTTTAACGATCAGGATGCCGGTTGTGGCTGCAAGCAGGATCAACAGGGCAATCAAAATGATCATCATAGAACGTCGGGCTGTATGCATATGGATTTCCCCTTTTTTTGCTAGTATGCGTCGGCTCCTTTGTTTTATGTAAAAAAGAAGAATTTGATTTTTTTATAAAACTATGTTATAATTCTAAAATACCGAATACCAAGCCGATTTGAAGATTTTTGTCAACGGATATATCTTTTTCAAAAGAGGCGGTTGATGCACATGCCATCCAGAAGAAACGACAACAAAAAATTTATTGATAGATTTCTGGGAATGTTCGGGTTCAGACGCCCAGTTCGATCAAATCGGACGCGGCGTTCTGATTTTGCGCGTCTGCCTGAACAGGAGCACCGGATGTTGATGGACGATGATTTTAAAGTGCGCCTTTCGGATGATTACACCAGAGAAGTTCCGATTGTGCGGGATTCCCGGACAGCCGGGCGTGCCGGGCAGAGTAGCCGGCGTTCTCGTCCGGATGCGCAGAAAAAGGCGACTTCCCGGCGTCGTACAACTGAGCGCCTTGCGCACACGCGCAGGGATCCTGCGGAGGATTTGACCGCGCAGGAATCCGAGGCGTTTCCGATTTTAGGCGAGAATTTTGAAATTTTGCAGCCGGCTAGGACACAGACGCATACTGCCGGTGGGACAAGATCCGCAATCAGATCGCAAAAAGGAGATAAAAGATCTAAAAAGACGAAAAAGAAAAGTGTCTGGCGCACAGTTGGGCGGGTTGCATTATCGTTGTTTTTAGTCGGCGTTATATCGTTTTGTCTGATTGTCGGAGCCTTTATGGTCTATGTATTTGCGTTTGTAGACAATACGGTAGATAATAATCTGAACGATTTGACATTAAATTATACGACGGTTTTGTACGCGCAGGATGGAGACAAGCAGGTGGAGATCGGCCGGCTGCATGGCGAAGAAAACCGTGTCTGGGTCGGGCTGGACGAGATGCCAGTCATGCTGCAGCATGCTTTTGTGGCGATTGAAGATAAACGTTTTTATGATCATGATGGCGTCGACTGGAAACGCACTTTTTCTGCATTTGCCAATCTGCTGTTTCATTTTTGGGACAATGAACCAGGTGGATCCACTATTACGCAGCAATTGGTGAAAAATCTGACTAACGACAATGAAACTTCCGGGGTAGAAGGAATTATGCGGAAGGTGCGCGAGATTATGCGCGCCCGCTATCTGGAGGGAGAATATTCCAAAGACACGATTTTAGAGTGTTATTTGAACACGATTCATCTTGGAAATGGTGTAGACGGCGTAGAGGTTGCGTCTAATTATTATTTTGATAAAAAAACGTCGGAACTGACTTTGGTGCAGTGTGCGGCGTTGGCGGCTATTACCAGGGAGCCGAGTTTGTATGAGCCCTATGGTCATCCGGACAAAAACAAATCTCGTCGTAATCTGGTTCTGAATGAGATGTGTGATCAGGGATATATTACAGAGGAAGAACGGGATGAGGCGAAGGCCGCCGACATCGAGCTGCGGGATACGCCTTCCACAACGTTGTCCAGAACGGATCGGATTGAGGAAGAATATAATTCCTGGTTTGTGGATACGGTGATTGAACAGGTTATTGACGACCTGATGGAAACGCAGGATCTCAATGAAGAAACTGCTGAACAAAGGCTATATACCGGTGGATATCATATTTATACAACGATGGATCTGGATATTCAGAACCGGATGGAAACGGCGTTTAAAAACGATAACAACTTTATGAAGGTACGCAGTGATAGCGGTGATTCGCCGCAGGCCGCCATGACAATTATAGATTATGAGGGTCATGTGCTTGGCGTTGTCGGCGGCCGGGGAGAGAAAGAGGGAAACCGGCTGTTTAACCGGGCGACCAGTCCCCGGCAGACCGGTTCTGCGATTAAGCCTATTACCTGCTATGCGCCGGCGCTGGAATATAATTTGATCACTTATGCTTCTTATATGCGGGACGGCCCGGTAACTGAATTGGCAAACGGAGCCAGTCCGCCGGATTCTCCATGGCCGAAAAATTATTCGGGTTATTACAGCGGAAACGTATCGGTCTTATATGCATTGGAACAGTCGCTGAATACCATTCCGGTGAAGCTGGTACAGGAGTTGGGGCTTCAGAGGTCTTATGATTTTGCTACGAAAAAGCTGGGCATCAGCACGTTTGTAGAGTCTGTTGAGGTCGATGGAGACATTAAAACCGATTTAGGCGAATCGTCTCTGGCGCTGGGCGGCAGCGTGTACGGTGCGACTACTATGGATATGGCCGCAGCTTATGCGGCTTTCGGAAATTTGGGCAAATATTGGGAGCCTACCACTTATTACAGAGTGATGGATCAGAAGCAGGAAAATGTTATTTTGCAGCAGCAGGATAGGCCCACGACCGCTATGGGTGAAGATACGGCGAATATTATGTGTGAAATGTTGCAGCTGGTTACCAGGGATGGAACAGGCTCCGGCGCGCGGTTTGGCAATTGGGAGATCATGAGTAAAACCGGTACAAGCAGCGGTACAAAGGAGCGCTGGTTTGTAGGCGCGACGCCGTATTATGTAGGCGTTGTGATGTTCGGCTTGGATAACCATGAGGATATGCGCGGATTATACTCTAACCCAGCGTTGCGGCTTTGGAACGCTGTGATGCCGTATATTCATGAGGATCTGGAGACCAAGAAATTTCCGGAGAGCGATGATTGCGTTTATAAACGTTATTGCCTGACCAGCGGTAAGGTGGCGGTCAGCGGATGTACAAACACTGCGTACGGCTGGTTTAAAAAGGATTATCAGCCTGCATGTACAACGCATTATGGCAGTATCGTCGATGATGCGGAAAAGCCTGCTTAAATTTGTCAATTTTATTGAAATCGGTATGTACAAACACCCTTTTATCATATACTTGATTGTATATTTGAATAAAAGGGTGTTGTTTTATGCAAAAAAAGGTATTGTGCTGTGTGTTGGTTTTTATGTTTGCGTTTAGCATCTGTGCGCGTGCGGACGTCAGCGAGCAGCCATATGTCCAGAGCGTAAACGGCTTGATTGCTACCGAGTATTATTCTGATGATTTGCTGGAGGAGCCGTCGGAAACTGCTGCGACAGTGCCGATGACTTCCGCGCCGGATGTGAAGGCAACGTCGGTGGCGTTAATGGAGGCCTCTACCGGCAATATTTTGCATGAAAATAACGCGCGGGAGAAACTGTCTCCTGCTTCTATCACTAAAATTATGACGATGCTGCTGGTGGTGGAGGCGGTGGATAATGGGAAAATCACATTGTCTGATAAGGTGGAAACTTCAGAACACGCTGCGTCTATGGGCGGGTCTCAGATCTGGCTGAAGCCGGGAGAGACCATGACAGTGGACGAGTTACTCAAAGCGGCTGCGGTGGGTTCTGCCAACGACGCCAGCGTAGCGCTGGCCGAGTATGTTGCGGGCAGTGAAGAAGGCTTTGTAGCGATGATGAACCAGCGGGCGCAGGAACTGGGTATGGAGGATACCACGTTCCGCAACGCCTGCGGACTGGATGAAGACGGGCATATGACCAGCGCACGGGACGTAGCGATTATGGCCCGGGAATTGATCCGCCATGATACGATTAAAAAGTATTCTACGATTTGGATGGACAGCTTGCGGGACGGTGCGACCCAATTGGTCAATACCAATAAGCTGGTCCGGTATTATATGGGCGCTACCGGTCTGAAAACCGGAACGACTGATAAAGCGGGGTTCTGTCTGGCGGCAACCGCCAAACGGGACGGAATGGAACTGATTGCCGTGGTCATGCACGGTGAATCCTCCAACGAGCGGTTTACCGGCGGCAAGAAGCTTCTGGACTATGGATTTGCCAACTGGGGCATTGTTACGCCCGAATTCGATGTAGCGCAGTTACAGGATATTCGAGTCGTTAAGGGACAAAAACAGAGTGTGCAGATTGATGTGGGCCCAATTCAAAATCAGTTGGTGAAAAAGGGCGGTGCATCCGGAGTGACAACAGAATTGTCGTTGGATGAATCTGTGCAGGCGCCTGTGCAGGAAGGCCAGAAAGTCGGAAGCGTCCGGGTTTTGGTGGATGGTGAAGAAGCAGCTGTCTATAACGTATGCACGGTAGAAAGCGTAGAGAAAATAAATTGGAGTTTTTGTTTTTCCAGACTGTTCGCACAGTTTCTGACGTTGTAAAAGAATTTCACATTTTGATATTCTGCAAGAATGATGAATACGTTGATCGTTGGATATAGGGTTTATGATTTTTTTAATAAATTCACGTTTTTCTATTGCAATGATCCTGGGTTTATTGTAAAATGAAATAAACAGAAAATATAGCAATTTTATTGGAGGATGTCAAATGGCAGTACAATTTAACGGTGATTTTGCTGCGCCGTTTATTCATGATTATGAGTTAGAGGCCATGCAGCCGCAGGTTCAGGCGGCACATGAGCAGCTACACTCCAGATCTGGTCTGGGCAACGATTTTCTCGGTTGGGTAGATTTGCCGGTGGACTATGATCAGGCCGAGTTTGCCAGAATCAAACAGGCTGCGCAGAAGATTATCTCCGATACTGACGTTTTAATTGTGATCGGTATTGGCGGTTCATATCTGGGCGCCAGAGCAGCGATCGAGTTTTTGAAATCTCCTTATTATAACAACAAGAAAAAGGATACGCCGGATATTTATTTTGCCGGTAACAGTATCAGCTCAGATGCATTGACAGATTTACTGGAAATCTGTGAGGGGCGGGATGTGTCGGTCAATGTGATTTCCAAATCCGGCACAACGACTGAACCTGCGATCGCGTTTCGTGTGTTCCGGGAGTATCTTGAGAATAAATACGGAAAAGACGGCGCAAAAAGTCGGATTTACTGTACTACCGATAAGGCTAGGGGTACATTGAAGGCATTGGCTGATGCCCAGGGATATGAGACTTTTGTGATTCCTGACGATGTGGGCGGTCGTTTTTCCGTCTTGACCGCCGTGGGGTTGCTGCCGATTGCTGTTGCGGGTTGCGATATCGATGCTCTGATGCGCGGCGCTGCGGCTGCCAGAGAGGCTTACAGTGTGCCCTGTGTCAATACCAATGATTGTTATAAATATGCGGCAACCAGACAGATTCTTGCAAGAAAGGGCAAGTCTGTAGAGATGCTGGTATGCTATGAGCCGCGCTTTACCATGATGGCGGAATGGTTCAAACAGCTTTACGGTGAGAGCGAGGGGAAAGATCACAAAGGTCTGTTTCCTTCGTCGGCGATCTTTTCTACTGATTTGCATTCGCTGGGTCAGTATATTCAGGATGGGGTTCGGCTGTTGTTTGAAACGGTTGTGTGCATCGACAAGCCCGAGAAAGAACTGGTTCTGAAAACAGAAGAACAGGATGGGGACGGTTTGAATTTTCTGGCGGATAAGCCGATGTCCTTTGTCAATCAGAAGGCCTACGAAGGCACAATTTTGGCGCATACTGACGGGGGTGTGCCGAATCTGGTGGTTCATATTGACAAGGCGGATGAGTTTGAACTGGGTTATCTGATTTATTTCTTTGAAAAAGCCTGTGCGATTTCCGGGTATATGTTGGGTGTGAATCCGTTTAATCAGCCCGGCGTGGAGAATTATAAGAGCAATATGTTTGCGCTGTTGGGCAAACCCGGCTATGAATCAGCTAAGGCGGAACTGGAGAAACGATTACACAAATAAATATTCAACAGGCTGTTTTGGTTTTAACCGCCGGCGGTTAAAGGCGGTTTTACAATAAAATTTTATAAGGGGATGGACAAAATGATATCTCTGATCATCGGCAAACGGGGTTCGGGCAAGACCAAACATCTAATCGAATGTGTGAATGATGCGGTTCAGAGTTCCAAGGGCAACGTCGTTTGCATTGAAAAGGGCAACACCCTCACTTATGATATTACTTCGTCTGCAAGACTGGTGGACGCCGAGGTTTACGGCATTAGCGGCTATGACGCTTATTATGGTTTTTTAAGTGGGATCTGCGCCGGAAACTATGACGTTACGGATATTTTCGGTGACGCCACGCTGCGGATTATTGGGCGGGATTATGACCTGGTGGCAGATTTTATTTCTAGAGTTTCAGCTTTGGCTGAGGAATCCAATACCCGTTTTACCTTTACGCTTTCCTGTGATGAGAGCGACCTGCCGGACAGGATTTTTGAATTTGCCCGGAAAATTTAAAGGTTAGATTTTAAATATTGTGATGCCGGATCATTGAATCCGGCATCATTTTTGCAAAATCTCTTGCATTTGGCAACGGTTTTCGTTATAATATTTATATTCTATTCTTGGAGGTAACAGGTTTGGAAGGTTCAAGCAGCATTCTGGTTTTAATTGTATATGTAGTCGTTATCGGTGCCGCAATGTATTTTATCCTGATTCGGCCGCAAAGAAAAAAGCAAAAAGCCGAAGCGAAAATGCGCGATAATGTGCAGGTCGGGGATGAAATCTTGACGATCGGCGGCATTTATGGTAAAATCATTGCAATGAAAGAAGAATCTTTCATTATTGAATCCGGCCCTGACCGGGCAAAGATCCGGGTTGCCAAGTGGGCGTTGCAGCAGAATTTCACGGTACATGAGGATATACAGGAGGACAAGCCGGTTAAACGTTTTGGCTGGAAGAAAAAGAAGGAAGAAGAGCCGGTCGAAAAATAACTGTTCTGAATAGGTCGCTTACCGCATATATTGAAATAGAATATTTCAGATAAGCGGGGGCGGCGTATTTGAGCGAGATGAAAAAAAGCGACGGCTGGATGGCGTATATAAAGCCTTTGGGAATTGGCGTTGCAGTTGGTCTGCTATTGACAGCTTTATGCATGGTGTTGTTCGCGGCAATTTTAGCCGCTTATGACGTTTCTGATTTTTTGGTGACAGTGTTCTCATTGACAGCGCTGGTTTTGGGTGCTGTTGCAGCGGGTTTTACCGCTTCGAAGTTGTATGGGAAAAACGGTTTACTGATCGGTATGGTTGTCGGCGTTGTTCTGTTTGCGTTGATTTTACTGGTTTCACTGGCAATCAACCCGCAGAGCGTGACGATACAGACGCTGATCAAATTGGTTGTAACAGTTTTATGCGCCGGCTTGGGCGGTATTCTTGGAGTCAACCTGAAAAGGCGTAAAAAATTGATTTAATGAATCTGAAAGGGATGTTTGAAAATGAAACATATTAAAACGCTCAACAAAGTGAATCTGAAACAAACGGCTGCCAAGGGCGGCTGCAGCGAGTGTCAAACTTCTTGCCAGTCGGCGTGCAAGACCTCCTGCACAGTGGCAAACCAGAAGTGCGAGAAATAATTTTAAACATGCTGTCAATCAGGCGGACAGATTTGGTCCGCCTGATTTGCTGTCGTGGTTGAAAAGACAGGATTGTGTTATGATACATAAATTTTCTTTAAATCATTATAATATTGTGCTGGACGTTTGCAGCGGCGCGGTGCATGTGCTGGATGACCTGAGCTTTCGTTTAATGGATTTCACGAGTGCACAGATGCCTGCGCGCTGTCCGGAAGAGGCTTATGTGGCATTGTCGGATTACAGCCGGGACGAGGTGTCGGAAGCTTATGATGAGTTGTATACCTTAGTACAGGATGGGTTGCTGCACACAGAAGACGATTATGATCAGTTTATCGGGAAGATCGCACCGGCCCCGGTCAAAGCGATGTGTCTGCATATTGCCCATGACTGCAATCTGCGGTGTGATTATTGCTTTGCAGCCAAAGGAGATTTTGGCCATGGCAGAAAGCTGATGCCGCTGGAAGTCGGGAAAAAAGCGATTGATTTTCTATTGAATAATTCCGGAAACCGCAGAAATCTGGAGGTAGATTTTTTCGGCGGCGAACCGCTGATGAACTTTGATGTTGTCAAACAGATTGTGGAATATGCCCGTTCGAAAGAGGCGGAATATCAAAAAAAATTTCGATTTACGGTTACGACGAACGGCCTTTTACTGGACGATGACATCATGGATTATATCAATCGGGAGATGGACAATGTGGTTCTTTCGATTGATGGACGTAAGGAAATTAACGACAGTTTGCGGGTGACGCCGAATGGAAAAGGCTGTTACGATATTATTGTTCCAAAATTTCAGGAACTGGTCCGGCGCCGAAATGGACAGCAATATTATGTTCGGGGTACATTTACCCGCAAAAATCTGGATTTTTCCAAAGATGTTCTGCACTTATATGAATTGGGCTTCGATCAGATTTCCATCGAGCCGGTTGTTTCTGATCCGAACGTGCCTTATTCGCTCAAATTAGAAGATGTTCCGGCAGTAGCACAGGAATATGAACGGCTTGCTAAGGAAATCATTAAAATCAGAAAATCCGGAAACAGTATTAACTTCTTTCACTTTATGCTCGATTTAGATCAGGGGCCGTGTGCAATTAAACGGTTGCGCGGCTGCTCCTGCGGTAATGAGTATGTGGCCGTTACCCCGGAGGGGGATATTTATCCATGTCATCAATTTGTGGGAATTGACGGCTTTAAAATGGGAACGCTGGATGAAGGCGTTATTGACCCTGCGATGAAACAGGCGTTTTCCAAGGCGAATGTTTTTAATAAACCGCACTGCCGGGATTGTTGGGCGCGGTTTTACTGCAGCGGTGGCTGTAATGCCAATTCACAGCAATATGCCGGCGGTATTTTGCAGCAACATGAGGTTTCCTGTGAGCTGGAACGTAAACGGCTGGAATGTGCGATTATGCTGAAAGCGGCGTTGGCGGAACAGGAATAAGTAAAAACAATTGATAACGCGGCAAGGCCGCGTTTATGCCCCCTTAGTTAAATGGATATAACGGTCCCCTCCTAAGGTCTTGGTCTATCCGCTTGATATGCGAGGGAACACGCGAAAACGCGAGGAAAACGCCGATTTCTCGAACTTGCTTGGAAACCTCCGGCAATTTGGCACCCTGTTTGGTACCCTTTGGTGCCTTTTCGGGAAAACGTAAGGGATATGC
>CALWVC010000052.1 GCA_944384865.1 uncultured Clostridia bacterium | reverse complement strand
GGCCATGAGGTCTCAATGCACACGAGCACACACCCGGATCCGCTGGCCGTTTCCCAGCAGTGCTGGGTCAATGAGATCCTGAAAGACAAGCGGGCGCTGGAGCAACTGTGCGGCTCGATCGTTCGGGGGATCTCTTATCCTTTTGGTACAGTGACGCGGCAGGCCGCCGAAACCGCACGGATGCTGGGCGCCGAATACGCCCGCACAGTACAAAGCTCAGGCAGCTTTCGTATACCGGAGGATTTTATGTATTGGAATCCCACTGCACACCATAACGGGGAAATTTTGCAAAAAGGGCAGGATTTTCTGAAGATACAGCAAGACTGGCAGCCGTGGCTGCTATATATCTGGGGACACGCCTATGAATTCGATTACGCAGACGGCAGCGGCTGGACGATGATCGAGGATTTTTGCCGGCTGATGGGGGGTAAACCGGAAATCTGGTATGCAACCAACATCGAAATCGCCGATTATGTCAACGCCCTGCGGAACCTACGGTTTTCAGCCGACGAATCCATGGTGTTCAATCCGTCTGCTCTGGATATCTGGATCAGCGTGGATTCGCAAGCAGTCTGCATCCCGGCGGGGCAGACCGTCCATCTGGGCTAAAATCCGGCCGGCGGTGGATTTTTCAAAAAAACGCTTGCAATTTTGAAACTTGTATGATATAATGCATATTGTATGTATGGAGTGTTTGTGAAAGAGTGGGTTGAAAGACCCGCTCTTTCATTCCTATTACAGTATTTTCAGGAGGTTTCGCATGACCGAACAGCAAGGTGTCGCCGGAAAGGTATGGCAGATCGTGCAGCCCGCGGCAGACGCGCTGGGGCTTTCAATCTGGGATATCCGCTATGTAAAAGAGGGCACCTCTTATTTTCTGCGGATCTTTATAGATAAGCCGGGCGGCGTTGGCATCGACGACTGCGAGGCGTTTTCCAGAGCGATCGACGCGCCGCTGGATCAGGCTGATCCGATCAGAGAAAGCTATTACCTGGAGGTTTCCTCCCCCGGGCTTGGCCGGGAACTGACCCGACCAAAACATTTCAGCGCCTACATCGGCCGGGATGTAATCATCCGGCTGATCCGTCCGCTGAACGGGCAAAAGGAATTCCGAGGAACGCTGGGGGATTGCAGCGACGGCAAGATCCGCTGTGAAACCGACGGCGGGCTGCTGACGTTTGACAGATCCGCCGTGGCGAAGGTCTGCGCGGACGATTTGGATTTTTAAGCATAACGAAACACGATAGAAACAGAAAAGGATGGTTGGATTCATGGCAAAAAAAGCAAGCAAGGCCGTTTCTAAAGACGCCAGAAACAACGAGTTTTTTGAAGCGCTGCGGCTGATGGAAGCGGAGAAAGGCGTCGAAGCGCAGTATATCGCTGAAAAAATCAGCAACGCCATCGTCGTCGCCGCCCGCCGGGATTACGGCGGTTCCGATGTGGTTCACTGCGACATTGACGTTGACAAACAGCTTTTCAGAGTTTATGTGCAAAAGCAGGTCGTAGAAGAAATCGAAAACGAACATGAACAGATCCTGCCGCAAGAGGCTCAAAAATATGATAAAAATGCGCAAATCGGCGATTTGATTCAAATTGATCTTGACACCATGCAGTTTGGCCGGATCGTTGCACAAACCGCGAAACACGTCATCCGGCAGGGCATTCGGGACGCCGAGCACGGGCTGGTGTTGCAGGAATTTCAATCCCGCCAGCATGAAATCGTGACTGCGACCGTGCAGAGCATCGACCCGCGCACCGGCAACGCCACGGTGGAAATCGGTAAAGGCGAAACCATTCTGCCCAAAAAGGAACAGCTGGAATTTGAGCGACTGTATGAGGGCCAGAAAATCCGGGTTTATATCGTAGACGTCAAAGATGATGAAAAGGGCATGCGCATCCGGGTTTCCCGTACGCATCCGGGGCTGGTCAAACGGTTGTTTGAGCTGGAAGTGCCGGAAATTTTCGACGGCACGGTAGAGATCAGGGCCATCTCCAGAGAAGCCGGTTCCCGCACCAAAATGGCCGTCTGGTCTAAAGACGAAAACGTTGATCCCATCGGCGCCTGCATTGGGCCGAAGGGCGCGAGAGTGGCTAAAATTGTCGAAGAACTGGGCGGCGAAAAGATCGATATTGTCCGGTATTCCGACGATATTGCCGCCTTTGTATCCGAAGCGCTGTCGCCCGCAAAGGTCGTGGGCGTGGAAATCGTATCGGAAGCTGAGAAGTCCTGCCGGGCCACGGTGCCGGATCATCAGCTTTCGCTGGCCATCGGCAACAAGGGGCAAAACGCCCGGCTGGCCGCCAAGCTGACCGGCTGGAAGATCGATATCCGCCCTGAAAGCGGCTATTACGGCGAAGATGAAGAATAACACAGTAAAAACAACGTAATGCAAACTAAAAGGGGGGATCAGGCATGTATCAGAAAAAGGTTCCCACCCGCAAATGTCTGGGCTGCCGGGAGATGAAGCCCAAACGCGAGCTGGTTCGGGTGGTCAAAAACAAGGAAGGCGAGATTTCGCTGGATCTGACCGGCAAAAAACCGGGCCGGGGGGCGTATATCTGCCGCAGCGAGGACTGTTTCAACGCCGCGCGCAAAACCAAACAATTTGAACGTGCGTTTTCCTGTAAAATCCCTGATGAATTATATGAACAGATGCTGGAGGAGCTGCATGGCGGATAAGTTTTTATCTCTTTTGGGCATGGCCCGCAAGGCCAACCGGGTCGTATTGGGGCTGGACAAAGCCGTGAACACGATCCGGGGCGGGACGGCGCAGGCGGCGATATATGCCTGCGACCTGTCGGACAAAACAAAAAAAGAGCTGCAGTTTGCCGCAGCCGGCCGGCCGGTGCGGCTGCTGAATACGGCATATACCATATTGCAGCTGTCTGCCGCCGTAGGCTGCAAAACCGGCGTGGTCACCGTGACAGACGCGGGGTTTGCCAACAGGCTGGTCTCACTTTATAACAGCGACGCTGTATCAATATAAACAACCGCCACACAGCACAGAGAGGATGATTTGAATTTGATGATGATCAAATACCGGGTGCACGAGGTCGCCAAAGACCTGAATATGAGCACCAAAGAGATTATCGACATCTTAAAAGCGCATAACAGCGCAGGGGCTTATAAAAACATGACCGCCCTGGAGGAGCAGGAACTCAACTATATTTTTGATGTGGTGACCGCACAGCGTCAGGTCAAAAGCTTTGACGATTATTTTGCCGCCGGCGAGCAGGCCCGCGCGCAGCGCAGCGAACAGCGGCAGTCGGAAAAAGAACGGATGCTGGCGCAGCAGGCCGCGCTGGCCGCGCAGCTAAAAGCCGCGCAGGAGGCCGGCGCAGCAGCGAAGGCAGACGCCGCGCCGTATGATCCGGCAGCCAAAACTGAAAAAACGCGCGCCGCTGCACCCGCGAAACAGAAGGCCGACGGGCAGATCGCACAGACAACAGAGACGAAAGCGCCGGCAGCAACAGAAACACCGGCGGCAAAAACACCGGAACCCAAAACCCCGCCCGCGAAAACCGCCGCGTCCAAAAAAGCTGCAAAACAGCCCGCCCGGCCGAAATCTGAGAAAGAAACGGCCCAGGCGGTAGAACGGCAGTTGCGCAAGGCCGAAGCGAAAGCAGACAACCAGACGCCGGTGGTCAAAACGGTGGAAATGCACCGTGTCGATACCCGTGTATCCAACGTCAATCTGGATAAATATAACGAAAAATATGATACCATCGCCCCAGCCACCAAATATGGCGACGTCCAGAAAAAACAGAAGATCCACCAAAAGTCTCAGATGTATAAAAAGGGGCGTAAAGGCACCAAACGGGAGACCGAAGCGGATAAACTGCGCCGGATTCAGCTGGAGCGCATCAAGGCCAAGCCCATCGAAATTACCGTCGGCGACGAGATTACCGTCGGCGAACTGGCGTCCCGCCTGAAGAAGACGGCGGCTGAGGTCATTAAAAAGCTGATGACGCTGGGCGTTATGGCTACTGCCAACGAGGTGATCGACTATGATACCGCAGAGATCGTCGCCACCGAGCTGGGCGCAAAGGTGACCCGCGAGGTCGTCGTCACCATTGAGGAACGGATCATGGATGTACAGGAGGATACCGACGCCGACTTAAAGCCCCGGGATCCGGTGGTTGTGGTCATGGGTCACGTCGACCATGGCAAAACCTCACTGCTTGACCGCATCCGCAAGACCAGCGTCACCGCCACTGAAGCAGGCGGCATCACCCAGCATATCGGTGCATACCGGGTCACGGTCAACGGCCGGAACATCACCTTTCTGGATACGCCCGGCCATGCAGCCTTTACCTCCATGCGCCAGCGGGGCGCCATGGTCACCGATATTGCCATTCTGGTCGTTGCGGCGGACGACGGCATCATGCCGCAGACCATCGAAGCGATCAACCACGCCAAAGCCGCCAATGTGCAGATTATTGTGGCAATCAATAAAATGGATAAACCCGACGCCAATACCGACCGCATTTTACAGCAGCTCACCGAACATGAACTGGTGCCGGAAGAATGGGGCGGCGATATCATCTGCGTTCCGGTATCGGCCCATACCGGCATGAATATCGACAAGCTGCTGGAAAATGTGCTGCTGGTAGCGGATATGCAGGAGCTGCGGGCCAACCCCGACCGAAAAGCCAGGGGCGCCGTTATCGAAGCCCGGCTGGACAAAGGCCGCGGCCCGGTAGCACCCCTGCTGGTGCAAAACGGCACGCTGCATACCGGCGATATCATCGTAGCCGGTACCACTGTCGGCCGGGTGCGGGTCATGCTCAACGACCGGGGCGAAAAGGTGGAAAACGCGGGACCGTCTGTCCCGGTGGAAATCACCGGTCTGGACGATGTGCCGGAGGCCGGCGATACCTTTGACGCGGTTTCCGACGAACGACTGGCCAGAGAGCTGGTCGAACAGCGGCGCACTGCCATCAAAGAAGAACGGTTCAGCCACGTGCAGAAGGTCACGCTGGATAATCTGTTTGACCAGCTTTCCCAGGGCGAGATGAAAGAGCTGAACATCATCGTAAAAGCGGATGTACAGGGCTCGGTGGAAGCAGTCAAACAGTCGCTGGAAAAACTGTCAAACGATGAAGTGCGGGTCAAGGTCATCCATGGCGGCGTCGGTGCGATCAACGAATCCGACGTGATGCTGGCCAACGCCTCCAACGCGATCATCGTGGGCTTTAATGTCCGACCCGATCCGGTGGCGAAAGACAGCGCTGAAAAAGAAGGGGTAGATCTGCGGCTGTATCGCGTCATCTACGACTGCATCGAAGAAATCGAGGCCGCCATCAAGGGTATGCTGGCGCCCAAATTCCGCGAAGTGCAGCTGGGCCGGATCGAAGTGCGGCAGATTTATAAAATTTCCAGCGTCGGCACCATCGCCGGCTGCTATGTGCTGGACGGTAAGGTCACCCGCAACGCACAGATTCGGGTTGTGCGAGACGGCATCGTCATCACCGAAGACGAGATCGACTCTCTGCGCCGGTTTAAAGACGACGTCAAAGAAGTCGCCGCAGGCTATGAATGCGGCATCGGCCTGGAGAAATTCAACGATATTAAGGAAGGCGACATTTTTGAAGCCTTCGTTATGGAAGAATACCAAGACTGATCCGACACCGGGCGACAGTCTGCCGGACGGGTTCGCGGGCCGCCGCGCACCGCGGGCAGCACTGTGCCCGGTTTCCTGAAAGGATGGTCCTATTATGGCGTCACACAAGCTGGACCGGACAGCGCAGGACATCAAGCGCTGTCTGTCTGAAATCATCAGAGAGCTCAAAGACCCCCGCATTTCGGAATTTGTTTCGATTGTGCGGGTAGAGGTTTCGGGCGATCTGTCCTATGCAAAGGTCTATGTCAGCGCACTGGAAGGGCCGGCGCAGACCACCGCTTCAGTCAAAGGGCTGAACAGCGCCGGAGGCTATATCAAGCGGGCGCTGTCAAAGGCTGTTTCCCTCCGTAAAGTGCCGGAGCTCCGGTTTATTGCAGACAGCTCCATTGCCCACGGTGCGCAGATCGCGCAGATCATCAGCGACTTTAACAGCAAAGAGAGAACAGACGATGAAGATTGAACTACGGCAGGCGGCGGACATGCTGTCTGCAGCCGACCATATCCTGATCCTGATGCACCATTTTCCCGACGGCGACACCGTCGGCTCGGCATATGCGCTGGGCCGGGCGTTGCAGCAACACGGCAAACACGTTCAGATGGGGTGCAGCCACGCCATCCCGGCGCGGTATGGTTATATTACCGAGACTGTGCGGTCCGAAACGTTTACACCGTCGCTGATCGTCGCGGTAGACGTGGCCGACGCGCCGCTTTTAGGTGAAACCTATAAAGACATTGTGCCGGATCTGGTCATCGATCATCACGGCTCCAATACCCTGTATGGCCGCCGGACCTATGTTGACAGCAATGCGGCGGCCAACTGTGAAATCATTTACCGGTTGATTCATCTGTTAAACCTGCCGATCGACCGGCAGATCGCTGCAGCGCTGTATACCGGCATTTCCACCGATACCGGCTGTTTCAAATTTACCAACACCACGCCCGAAACCCATCGGATCGCTGCAGAGTTGATGGCGATGGATATTGATTTCGGCACCATCAACCGGATCATGTTTGATACAAAAACCAAAAGCCGGGTGTTGCTGGAACGGCTGGCGCTGGATCACATGCAGTTTTTCTGCGGCGACCGCTGCGCCATGATCACCGTTACGACACAGATGTGCCGGCAAACCGGCGCGACCAGCGACGATCTGGAAGGCATCACCGCGCTGCCCCGGCAGATTGAAGGCGTGGTAATCGGCATCACCATTCGCCAGCGGGAGCCGGAGCTGTTTAAAATCTCTGTTCGCACCCACGAGCCGGTCTCAGCTTCAGAATTTTGCGCGGCTTTTGGCGGGGGCGGTCATATCCGCGCCGCCGGTTGTGAAATCAGAGGCAGTCTTGAGCGGGTCACCGGGCTGTTGGCTGGCCGGGCCGCGGAATATCTGGGAAAATAATGAACGGAATCGTATTAATTGACAAACCGTCGGGCGTAACCTCTTTTTCGGTCACCGCGGCGGTCAAACGCAAACTCAACTGCAGCAAGGCGGGTCACGCCGGAACGCTGGATCCGCTGGCAACGGGGGTTCTGCCGGTCATGCTGGGCAGATGCACCCGTTTTATTGATCTGCGCGGCGACCGGCAAAAGCATTATCAGGCCGGACTGGTGTTGGGTATGACCACCGACACGCTGGACTGCGAGGGCCGGGTGCTGACCGAGCAGCCGGTAGCGGTTACCCGCGAGCAGCTTCTGGCGCTGCTGCCGCGCTTTACAGGCGCGATCACCCAGATTCCTCCGATGTATGCCGCTGTCAAAAAAGACGGTGTACCGCTGTATAAACTGGCGCGGCAGGGTGTGCAGGTAGAGCGCAGACCCCGGCAGGCGCAGATTGACCGGCTGGAGCTGATCGATTTCCATATTGCGCAGACAAAGCAGGAGCTGGATACCGCCCTGCTAGACATCGTCTGTTCCAAAGGCACCTATGTGCGCACGCTGATTGACGACCTCGGCCGGGCGCTGGGCTGCGGCGCTTATATGCATACGCTTCGGCGCATCGCCTCCGGCGGTTTTGAAATCAGCCAGTGTATACCGCTGGAGCAATTTTTAAACAGCCCGCAGCCGACCCAGTATCTGCTGCCGCCGCAAACGGCGCTGACCGGCTTGTGCCGGGCGGATATTACGCCAAAACAGGCGACGCTGTTTCAAAACGGCGGACAGCTGTTTTTAGACCGGGTGCGCCTGCAGGGCGATACGCCGCTGGCCCAGGTCTGGTGCGGCCGGCTGCTGGGCGTTGCGGCGGTGGACCGGGCGCAGGGGCTGCTTTGCCCCAAATGTCTGCTCTGAAAAGGCCAATTATGTTAGAAAGTATGGTGTGACGATATGCGGCTCATTACCGATCTTACAGAATACAGCAAAGACCGGCCGCTGGGCATCGCGCTGGGAACCTTCGACGGCGTGCATATTGGCCACCGGGCGGTGATTGATACGGCAGTATCAGACGAAGACAGTGTTCCGGCGGTGTTTACATTCGCTCAATCTCCCGCCGGGCTGATCGGGGGCACGACAGTCCCTGCGCTGTGTTCCAGAGAGCACAAGCTGCGTATGCTGGCGCAGCTGGGCATAGAGCTCTGCTTTATGCCGGAGTTTGCGGCGGTGCGGCAGTTACCCCCTGCCGGGTTTGTATTGCTGATGAAAAACCTGGGTGTCCGGCGGGTATACTGCGGTTTTAACTTTCGTTTTGGAAAAGATAAAACCGGCAGCGCTGCCGAGCTGTCCCGGTTGTGCAGCGACAACGATATGCAGGCAACGGTGGTGCCGCCGGTGGTCGACGGCGGGCTGCCGGTATCCAGTTCGCGTATTCGCGAGCTGCTGCAAAACGGACAGATCAAAGACGCCAACCGGCTGCTGACCAGCCCGTTTACACTGGATTTTCAGGTTTCCGCCGGCGAACACCGGGGCGGCTCTGTTTTTGACGCGCCGACACTCAACCAGAAGCTGCCGCCGGGCTTTATTCATCCGAAATACGGCGTTTACGCTTCTAAAACCCATATAGACGGCCTGGTTTATAAAAGCATCACCAATGTCGGCGTACACCCTACCGTCGGCAAGCAGCAGCCCTGCGCGGAAACCAATGTGTTCGGTTTTTCCGGGGATTTATACGGCCGCCGGGTGCTGGTGGAACTGCACGATTTTTTGCGGCCGGAACAGCAGTTTGAAAATATCGACGCCCTGAAAGCCGCTATTATGCGGGATATTGGGACCGTCGAACAGATGGACTACTGACAGGAGACGTCCTATGCCTACACCGTTATACGACGCCGTACGGCGTTATATAGAAACCAACCCGGTGCGCGCCCACACGCCGGGACACAGCGGAGACGCCGCGCCGCTGGCCTGTTTGAAAGACGTTCTGAAATGGGATGTAACCGAAGCGCGCACATTAGACAGCTTATATCACCCCGACGGCCCCATTGCGCAGGCTGAGGCGCTGGCATCAGATTATTTCGGAACCGCCGCTACGCTGTTTTGCGCCGGCGGAAACACGCTGGCGCTGCAGACCATGCTGGCGCTGGCGCTGCGCCGCGGACAGACACTG
>CALWVC010000051.1 GCA_944384865.1 uncultured Clostridia bacterium | reverse complement strand
GCACAAAACGTGGCGCTGAAAAAGCTGCTGAGCCAAGCCGGCTATATTCTCCCTGCCGTCGCCATGACCGACAATGATGCGTTTGTCGCTCTGCTTTCCGAACATGGTTTTGGCGCGTTGGATCTGGGCGGCTTCTCCAACGTCACATTTCTCGCCTCTTTTCCGGTGCCCGAAAGCGACGCGGCGTCTCCGGTCTTTACCAGCCAACTGACAACCGGTATCCGGGCGTATATTTCTATTTGCATCCAAAACGGTGATCTGCCGGCCAATGATGCGCTGCATACGCTGATGCGCAGCGCTACACGCGGCAGCACGCCGATTTCGGTAGAGCTCAATCCTTCTTTTATCGAACTGGCTCCACCGGTCTTCGCCTGGTACAATACCGGCCGGCGCGCCTCTACTGCGTTTTACAGCGCTAATACCGGCTATATGCAGATTGACGCCGATAAAATGTCCGCTTCTGTTTTACAGAGCTTTTTACTGATCAACCGTCATTTTTTGAACCAGTGCGGTCTGACTGTTCTGTCTGTTGACACCATTTCCGCCGAAAAGATACCGCTGTTTTCAGATCAGCTGTATCTAAACGGGATTCTGAGCAGCGGTATACAAAGCTCCAAAATCGTTCATGAAGTTCCCATGATCCGCTGTATCCCCGTCGATCAGTTAGAGACTTATACGGATTATGCGCTGCCGCAATCGGAACATGTACAGTTTATCTGTCTGTATATTTCTGCTTCTCAGTTGGGCTCGGATCCGTTTGAACAGCTTGAAAAACTCGTCAATCAATACCAGGAGCAAAACGATGGGAAAGTCGAATTTCTGCTGGCCGGAAATCTGATAAAAACCTTTCAGGATTATTATAACAGGCAGCAAACAGTCTCAACAACCACCGAAACAACCGCCTCCACTACACGATGAAACGTCATCTGCTGACAGTATTGCTGATCGTTTTATCAGTATTCTGCTGCGCCTGCAATCATCCTCATACGCAGCTTTCATTTATTGCAATGGACACCTATATCACGCTGTCGGCTGATGTAAACGACGGCGTGTTGTCGTCTGTGCGCCAAAAAATCTGTTCATTGTCTGACGCCCTTGATTTTCATAATAGCGGTTCTGCACTCTCGATTCTGAACCAAAACGCCGGCGGACCGGTTGACGGCGATCTGAATACGCTTTTACAGCTCGCCCGGCAGTATGCAAACGACACCGGCGGCGCATTCAACCCGGCGTTGGGCAATATTATCCGGCTTTGGGATATCGGCGGCCAAAACCGGCTGCCCGCCGCCGCCCAGATCAACGACGCCCTTGCCCATTCTCAAAGTGGCGACTGGCAGATCCAGGACGGTCAGGTGTCTTTGCAAAACGGCGTACAACTGGATCTGGGCGGTATCGCCAAGGGCTATGCGTCGGATATCGCGCTGCAGATGATTGAGCAAGCGGGCGGAACCTCCGGATTATTATCCATTGGCGGAAATATCGCCGTATTAGGCAGCAAAAACGGCGACGACTGGCGTATAGCCATTCAGCATCCGGAAACCGAACAGGCCTCTATCGGAACGCTGTCGGTCTGTGATTGCTTCGTCGTAACTTCGGGCGATTATCAACGTTATTTTGAAACAAACGGCAAACGGTATCACCATATTTTCGGCCAAAACGGCTATCCGACCGACAACAGTCTGCGCTCCGTAACGGTCGTAACCGACAGCGGCGCCAAAGCCGACGCCTATTCCACAGCTCTGTTTGTCATGGGGCTGGATCAGGGGTTAGCCTTTTACAATCAAAAACAGGATTTTGAAGCGATATTCATCACAAAAGACCGGTCGGTCACGGTAACGCCGGGGCTGCGAAATCGATTCACCCTGCAGGACGGAGGGTATTATTATGAGAATTAAAAAATGGGACTGGTTTGTATTCGCACTGCCGGTTGTGATCGCGACAGTCGCCCTGCTGATCATATACTGTACCGGCGGACCATCAACAAACGCCATTATTCAAATCGATGGCAAAACAATTCAGACAATCGACCTGCAAACCGCATCAAATGGCATTTTAAAGCTGGATACAGCATACCATAATCAAATTGAGATCCGCGATCACCAAATCGGTGTGACTGCCGCAGATTGTCCGGATAAGTCCTGTGTACGCACCGGTTTTATCAGATACCCCGGTCAGTCTATCATCTGTGTTCCGGCCAGACTGGTAATCACGATTACCGGCGAACCGGCAGCAGACGCCGTCACGGGTCTGTCCTATATAATAAATTTTGATGATATCCAGCAAAAAACCGTAAATATCCGTTGTCGATAGGGAGAGCTTTATGAACGCGCAAACATCTGCCCGCCGGACAGCCCGTCTGGCTTTATACACCGCCGCCGCCACAATTTGCTCTTATATTGAAACTTTGATTCCGGTAACGCTGATTCCGCTGCCCGGATTCAGGCTCGGGCTTGCCAATGTCGTGTTATTGCTAGTGCTGACGCAAACCGGCCTGCGGGATGCGCTCATCGTCTGCCTGTTGCGAACAGCGATCGTTTCGCTTCTGTTCGGCAGCCTGATCTCACTGGCATTTTCGTTCTGCGGCGGCGTCTGTGCGCTGTGTATGATGACATTGCTTCAAAAAACGGAAAAATTCAGTTTGCCGGGCATCAGCGTCGGCGGCGCCGTATTTCACAATTTAGGGCAATTACTGATCGCCGGCATCATCACCGGTTCGGCAGGCGTTTTGGCCTATCTGCCTGTCCTGATGTTTTGCGCGTTGCTCTGCGGACTGTTGATGGGCTTTCTGGCGGCTGCGTTGATCCCCCTTGTTCAAAAATCAAAGCTGTTCTAAATATGCCATACTTTTGGCCAGCATCTCATACATCCATCTCGAATCCGTCCGCACGGCGACACGCATCTTTTTACCACCGGTCAATCTGGCGATATGCCCATATCTATCGCAACACACAGTTGTCTGTTCAAAACAAAATCGTTCCGGAAAACGACTGGCCGCCACCGCTACCGCATCATGCAGTACTGCGCCGCCGCAGCCATGGCCGATACCCGCTGCGCAATTATACAACAACACCTGTTTAAACAGCTTCTGCCGTAAACATCCTTGCGGCAGCGCATGGATTTGCCGCAAAGACAATGTAACCGTGTGCGTAACGTCCAACGGTATAAGCGTCAAAGGCAGATCGCTTTGCAGAACCGTTTGTACCGCCTGCGGATCGCAATAAAAATTAAATTCTGTATCACGCGGCATATTATACCTTTCAAAACCGCCGCCCATGACTGTCACAGACCGAATCCTCTGACAGACCGCCGGACAATCATGCAGCAACCGCGCCAGATTTGTCAACGGCCCCAGAACAATATAGTCCCATTGCGGATATGTCTCCAGAAGCCGTTCCGGCGTAGATACACTGCAATCCCTTTCCGGCAAAAAAGTGGAAAAATCCGCGCCTCCCAATCCGTTCATTCCGTGGATTTCTTCTGCATTCGGGCTGACTGCGTCTGCACCCCGAATCAACGGCGCCTGTATATCCAGCGCCCGAAGCAACGCCGCCGCATTCGCATGCGTCTGCTTCAGCGGAAGATTTCCATAGCTGGAAAGCACGCCCCGCACCGGCATGTGCAGCGCCGCTGCAAGCAGCAGCGCCACCGCGTCATCTGTTCCCGGATCGGTATCGATTAAAACCGGCGTTTGAACCATCTTTCATTGTTCCTCTCATAAAATTCAAAGTTTAAAAAAGTGATTGCCTTTTCTCATACAATCAGCCGCAAGATCCTGCTTGCATTCAACCGCCGATTGCTTTATAATTGAATGATAAAGGAGGTTTTACGATGTTCCATGAAACACAGACATTGATCAGCGAACTGTCTCAAACCATTTCGGATACGTTCAGCAATATCTTGCTGGGTTGTTCCATCGTTTTTGCGCTTCTGGCCTGTTTTTTCGGATATAAGCTGAGTAAATTTATAATTTCTGTTTCCGGATTTCTTCTGGGCGCGGCGATCGGTCTGGTTGTCTGCGCATTATATTTAGAAACAGACCATGCAGTTGTATGGATTACGGTCATTTCCTTGATCATCGGCATTTCATTTGCTCTTCTGGCATTCAAATTATATCGAATCGGCGTATTTTTATATTGTCTGTTTTTCACCTGTAACACCGTCTATTTACTGTTTCCGGCAGGCATGCGCACGCCCGCGTTGATTCTCGGCATCATCATCGGGATTATTGCAGGCGTTTTGTCTTTCCGGTTTCTGCGCGAACTGATGATTCTGATTACAGCAGCCTATGGCGGGCTACAGGCTGCGCGCCTGTTGCTTGGAATCTGGAACTATGATACGCTGTGGATGTATCTTGCCGCCGGCGCTGCATTAGCCGCGCTTGGTGCGCTGACACAGTTTATGACCACCAAACAGTTACGGCATCGATAAGGTTACTCCTCATTACAAATTGATCCGTAAAGCGCATCTTCAAACAACACAGCTGTTCCGGATAACGCTGAAAGCATATTGAAAGCCAAAGAGCCCCCGAAATCATTCCGGGAGCTCTTTTGTTAACCCTGTATCATCTGACGCAACCGCTGCTCCAGTTCCTGCAGCCAGGGCGCCGACGTCTGCTCAATGTGCCCTGCATCGCAAGCAGCCGCCAGGCTTTGCTCAAACGGGATCTGCCCCAAAACCGGAAGATCCTGTTTTTGCGCAATCTGCTCTACATGGCTGTCGCCAAACACACTGATCTTCCTGCCACAGTCCGGACATACAACATAACTCATATTTTCTACCAAGCCAACAACCGGAATGTGCATCATGTTTGCCATATTAACCGCTTTTTCTACGATCATGGCAACCAGTTCCTGCGGCGACGTCACAATCAAAATACCATCTACCGGAATCGACTGAAACACTGTCAGCGGCACATCACCCGTTCCGGGCGGCATATCAATAAACAAAAAATCTAAATCGCCCCATACCACATCAGTCCAAAACTGGCGCACAGCTCCAGCAATCACCGGCCCCCGCCAGATCGCCGGCGCCGTCTCATCGTCTGTCAGCAGATTCATAGAAATAACCCGGACGCCGCTCTCGCTGACCACCGGATAAATGCCCTCGTCATCACCGGTAGCCCGCCGATGTAACCCAAACATTTTTGGAATCGACGGCCCTGTAATGTCCGCGTCCATCACGCCGACCCGATACCCCATCCGGGCTGCCAACACCGCTGACAATCCCGTAACAAGCGATTTTCCAACGCCGCCTTTTCCGCTGACAACGCCAATTACCTTTTTAATATGGCTTTTAGCGTGCGGCTGTTCCAAAAAGCTTTCCGGCTTGCGCGAACTGCAATCCGCGCTGCAACTGCCACAGTCATGCGTACAATTTTCAGACATAACACTTCACCTTTCCTTTATTAAAGCGGCCGTTTAAAATATCCGGGTATCAGAGCCATCCCATTTTGTATATCGTCATAAGGTTTCGTTCCGGAAAATCTTCAAACGCCGAACCACCAGATACAGTGGAATACCCAATACTACCATTACGGCCAGTTCCCCGCCGCCTACCGTCAGCGCCGCAAACCAAAATGCCACCCGGGCATCCTGCGGTAAAAACAGGGCCAGTTCCAGCCCGACAATCAACGCATTCAGAACCACCGGCGGTAAAAATGACAGCGCCGGAAACCCTTTCACCGTAATGCGCCGCAAACCGCGGGTCAAAATCGCCGCCAGCAATGTTGCCAACGAACCAAATAAGATGTCAATCGCCAGATTGAGACCCATAAACATGCCGATCAAATTGGCAATAATACATCCCACAAACAGCCCCGGCACTGCCGCAGGCGTAAACAACGGTAAAATCGTCAGCGCCTCGGAAATGCGAAACTGCACCGCTCCAAAACCAATCGGAGCCACTGCCACCGTTAAAACAACATACAGAGCGCCTATCAAAGCGCCCTGTACAATCCATTGCGTGTTTTTTTTCATAACAAATCAAACCTTTCGTGTTTTATTTTAGGTCAGGAGATTGCGACTGACCATTGTACAATTTTTAATCGTCGTTTTTAGACGTTTGAGAATCTTCCTGCCCGTCCTTTTTCTCCGGTTCCGGCAGCTTTTCAGCTCTGACAATATCAATCCGGCGTTCATCCACGCTCTGCACAGTAAACCGGTAACCCGAAACCTCCACGCTCGGATGTTCGTTCTGCTCCGGAATCCGACCCAGAATCGACATAATCATGCCGCCCAGCGTATCGTAATCGCCGCCCGGCAGCTCGGTGGAAAGCATTTCTTCCACCTCTTCTATATCACAGGTACCCTCGATCGTAAACGTTGTATCATTAACCTGTTGAATATCCACCGGTTCGTTATCATACTCATCCTGAATATTGCCGACGATGGTTTCTACAAGATCCTCTAATGTGACCAGGCCGGCGGTTCCGCCGTATTCATCCACAACAATTGCCATCTGAATATGTTTTTCCGTCATTTCGGTGAACAACTCACTGCAACGTTTGGACTCCGGAATATGATATACCCGCCGCATAATATCCTTGGCTTTGGCATTGTCCGGCATACGCCGGCCCACAAACTGCAGCAAGTCTTTAATATAGATCACACCGACGATATCATCCAGATCTTCTTTATAAACCGGCAGCCGGGAATACCCTTCCTCAATCGCCAGTTTTACCGCCTCAGATAAATCGTCTTCCATCTCCACAGCGGCAATATCAGTACGGTGCTGCATAACATCACTGACGTCAATATCATCAAACTCAAACACATTATTGAGCATTTCCCGCTGGCTTTCCTCGATTACGCCGTTTTCTTCACCGACATCCACCATCATCCGGATTTCTTCCTCGGTGACTTCCTCTTGATTGGCGTTCGGATCCATACCAAATAACCGAATTAAGCCGTTGGTTGAAACGGTTAACAGCGCAATAACCGGGCGCAGCACCGTTTTAATCCCCAATAAAAGCCCTACTACTTTAAAAGATACAGCTTCCGCTTTTTGCATGGCGATTTTTTTCGGAACCAGTTCACCCAACACCAATGAAAAATAAGAGGTAATCAGCGTAATTACTACAACCGACACACCGTATAAAATGGATTGTCCGGCCTGCGTCGTGATATGGAACCAGCTTACCAACTGGCTGTTGAGCATATCCGCGAAATTTTCAGACGCAGAAGCAGACGTTAAAAACCCGGCCAGCGTTACGCCAACCTGAATCGTAGATAAAAACGATGATGAATCCTCTGTAAGCTTTAAAATCTTTTTTGCTTTTTTGTGCCCTTCTTCCGCCATTTTTTTGATTTTGCTGTCATTCAACGAAATAACGGCAATCTCGCTCATGGCAAAAAAAGCATTGATCAAAATCAGCACAAACAACAGGACAATCTTGAAAACTACCTCCACTGACGCACACCTCCCTCTTGACAGAAGTACGCGCGCTGCATAAAATCAGCAGGGTACGGGTCGTCCATAATAAAATTGTGCTCCTTTCAAATTATAAATATGAAGTTATTGTACTACAGTTCTATAAAAAAGTCAATAACAAGCTGCATACTAAAAGAAAAAACTGTAAATATATAAAATGAGATTCAATCCCAATATAATGGTCCTGCCCAATGCAAGAATTTTTCTGGCCCAGTGGCCAGGAGCCAAACACCAGACGCTTAGGCAACTCAGCGGCGCAGTGGAAAAACCGGATTTTTCGGCAAGTATCGCCGCACGCAGCTGATGGAAACGGTCGGTCGCGATGACTACCGGTTGTTGTGAAAGGCCGTTTTGATCCAGCACCTGTTTGAAAAAACCAATGTTTTCAGCAGTGTTGAAGGAGTGCGGTTCGGTATAGATCCGGCTGGCGTTGATTCCGGAATGAATCAAATAATTCCGCATCACCTGCGTTTCGGAAGTTTGCTCGTTTTCGCCCTGTCCGCCGGATATGACGCAGACAACGTCGGTGTGGTCTTTTAAATAAACTGCCGCCGTGTCTAACCGGGCGGCCAGCATCCGACTGAGCCGGTGCCCCAGATCTGGCAGCCCAGCACACTAACCGCCGCATTTTCAGCAGCCGGCGTTTGACAGGCATAACAGGCCATTACAATGCCGGCGGTAAACAGAGCAAGGCACGACGCGCAGATACCAGCAGGCACGCGCGACTTTGAGAAAAACAACTGTTTACATTTTTGCGGGAAAGCAAGACACAATGCGAAGATCAGCAATAAAAAAGCGGGATAAAACATGCCAATATGTATAATGCCTAAAACGGCGGGCGCCAGAAACCAGACGATACCCGTCAGACAGAGCAACAACAAAACGCCGCACAGATTTTTTCAGCAGAGTCTGCATATGTATCCCGCTTCCTTTGAATTTGTGTTTATTGTAACATATGCAGGCAGATTTAATCTGTGTTACAAAATGTTTTGAAATTGTTTTAGGTATTTTGCCAAATATTCGCGCTGCTTTTTATCGAATTCTACAGTTTATTTTTAAAGATTAATTTGTTATAATGGAAATAATCAAAAAACTGTTTTTCACTGATGTGCCGATGGCTGTTCCAGCGGTGGAGCCGGGTTTTTCGTTGCCCGATGCGCAATATTGTTTGACTCCCCCGGCAGCAAAAAACCATCTGAGGTGTGCGCCAAAGAAAAATCTGGCCGGAACACAGAAGGCTGAAAAAGGAGATTTAAGCATGAAAAAAAGAGCATGGATCGTTAGTTTGTTTTTATGCGTTGTCATGGTGGCTGGCATTTTTGGATCTGGCTTTTTACACACAACGGCAGATCCTGCGGAATTCGTATACGGGGATCTGAACGGAAATGGTGTGGTAGATAACGACGACGCTGTTTATCTGAGCGAATATCTGACCGGCTGGGCGAACCGGACGGCGAATGCCGACACAGCCGACTTTAATCACGACGGCGCAGTGGATCAGTTGGATGTGGCTTATTTGCGGCGCGCAGTGGCAGGCTGGGAAGGCTATGACCTGATCCGGCTGGAGCAAAACACCTATACGATTGCGGACATGTGGGATTCCATGCGGGTGCTGGGCCGGGCGGTACGTTGCTCGGTGGACAGAAGCGGCAGCATGACTGCGGATGCTGATGGTACGGCGTTAGGGCTGGATTTTTCTACAGCGGGTATGGAGTTTACCTTTACCGGTCAGGGTGATGTGACGTTATCCGTTGCGTGCGGGCCCACCTGGTATTCCAGCGATGGGCTGTTCGGCGTAGTGATCGATCATGATTTTGATAACATGCAGGAAGTAGTTC
>CALWVC010000050.1 GCA_944384865.1 uncultured Clostridia bacterium | reverse complement strand
GTCAGGGTGATGTGACGTTATCCGTTGCGTGCGGGCCCACCTGGTATTCCAGCGATGGGCTGTTCGGCGTAGTGATTGATCATGATTTTGACAACATGCGGGAAATAGTTCTCAATAACCGGGATCGCACGTTGGAGGTAGCAGCCGATCTGCCTTATGGGCAGCATACTATTCGACTGGTAAAGATCAATGAGTATTCCAGCAACGGCATGCAGCAGTCGATTGCTATTAAATCGGTGACATTGACCGGTCAGTTGGGCGGCAAGCCGGCAGAAAAAGCGCTGAAGCTGGAATTTTACGGCGATTCTTACACCTGCGGATACGGTAATTTGGGAAGACCCTCGGGTCCGTTTGGCATGGATGAAAATGCCTATAAAACCTATGCCGCTTATTGTGCGCAATTGTTGAATGCTGATTTCAGCGCCTGCGCACAGTCCGGATATGGATTATGCTATGATTATTCGGGTTCATCTTCGGGTATTCTGGAAAGCATCTGGGATAAAGGGCTGCGCTCTAATACCAATACGGCGTGGGATTTTTCTGGAGATGCGCCGGACGTGGTGGTTATCAACATCGGAACCAACGATGTAAACTGCGGCAAGACGATTACCAAGGCGGAAATTCAGCAGAATGCGACGACTTTGCTGGATAACATCCGCAACAAATATCCGGATTGTAAGATCGTCTGGATCTGCGGGTTGTCGGGCAGCGGCAACAACAATACCAGAGCGCCGTTTGCGCAGGCGATTCAGGAGCTGAATTACAGCGACCTGACGCTGGTAGAGAATCTGCCCTGTGGTAAGAGCGGCCGCGATGGGCATCCGCTGGTATCTGAGCATAAAGCGGCCGGTGAGAAATTGGCGGAGATCATCCAGGATTTATTATAACCAAAGCATATCAGGAATTAATCGCCCCGCGGCCGCGGGGCGATTTTATAACGACAGAATTGGCTGTCGTCGCAAACAGCTTTGGTTTATTCCGAAGGTTCAACAGTATTTGCCGACGCTTGTTGTTTGTTTTTTCGACCGCTTTTTGCAGGATGGTTTTGGCAACGGTTTGCCATGGAAGATGATGTCGGATACAGGGCGGTTGTTAATCAGGCGTTTGCGATATGAAAAGAAAGGGGTGGCCGAATGCATGCAGATACGCTGACGGCGGTCGTTTTATGCACCGGATTGGGGAAGGTTTACAGTGCGCGACCGTTGACGCCCAGGCGTTTTTATAACTTGACGGCGGCGCTGGCGAAGTGCGGGGTTTCGCTGGCGGCGCTGTTATCGTTAAGCCCGTCGGAGCTGCTGCAAACCGGTGCGGTATCTGCGCGGGAGGCAGCGCAGATTTCTGCTCTGGTCGCCGGTTCTGATCGGGCCAGGCGTCAACTGGAGGATCTTTCTCACAATGGGATCGGTTGTATCGGGTTTGCGGATATGAATTATCCGGTCAGGCTGCGTTATGGCCTGCGCAGGGAGGCGCCGCCGGTATTGTTTTATGCCGGCAATCTGTCGATTCCAAATAAAAATACTGTTGCAGTCGTTGGGTCCCGGCGGGTTGGAGCGGCGGGCGCCGCTTTCGCAGAAACGGCAGGCTGCGCGTCCGCCGCCTGTGAGATGGCGCTGGTTACCGGCGCGGCGAAGGGCTGCGATACGATCGCGGCGCAGACGGCGCTGCAGCGGGGCGGGCAGGTGGTTCTGTTCCCCGCTGTTTCGCTGCGGCAGGCGGTGAAGCAGCCTGTATACAGACAGGCGCTGGCACAAAACCGGCTGTGTGTATTGTCGGCTTGTGCGCCCGATACGGCGTTTTCCGCTTATTATGCCCTGACCCGCAATCGTTACATTTATCAAAATGCAAACTGCGTGTTTGTCTGTGAGAGCGAAGCCGGAAAAGGCGGGAGCTACAGCGGCGCCCGGCAGTGGTTAGCCTGTGGAAAAGCAGTTTATATTTTCAGCAATCCCAACTGCGCCGGTAACCGGCAGTTGATCGATTTGGGCGGTTTGCCGGTTCCTAATCAAATGTGCGCTGTGCGGCAGATTATGCGGCAAAGTGTCACAAATGAAAAAACCGGTGATGCGCGGGGTTGACAGCGCGGCGGGAAATCGATTATTATAACAATCGTTGAGAGCATCTGTCATACATGCTTCGGCTGAAAAACAGCAAGGCGTATGGCGGATGAGGTGTAAAACACGCTGAAGGCTTGATTGCAGATCCGGTTGCGGGATACGGATATAAGCTTGGTTTTGCGATAACGGGATATGTTGCAGTGTGTGGATTGCAAAAAGGCGGTGGATACATTTGGTTTACGGTGCGATATTGGCCGGGGGAACCGGCTCCAGAATGGGAGCGGAGATTCCTAAGCAGTTTTTGCCGCTGGAGGACGGCCGGCCGATTTTGATTCGGACGCTGGAAGTTTTTTTGAAGTGTTCGCAGATTGGCCATATTATGCTGGCTGTGCATGCTGAATGGATGAATCATACCAGAAAGTTGCTTTCTGAATGGGCGCCGGCGCCGCCGGTTGCTGTGACATGTTTATCAGGCGGCGCCGACCGTAACGAGACGATGCGTTGTATTTTAGAAGAGATGAACCGGCTGTGTGCGGCGCCAGACAGTATCCTGGTAACGCATGACGGCGTGCGTCCGTTTGTAACGGTGGATTTACTGGAACGAAGTATTGCGGCTGCACGACAATACGGCGCGGCGATCGCAGCTGTTCCGGCAGTGGATACGATTGCACAGTCTGAAGACGGGCAGACCGTCGGCGGCCTGTTGGACCGGTCAAAGCTGATACAGGTGCAGACGCCGCAGACCTTTCAGTTTGGGCTGCTGCGGCAAATGTACCGGCAGACAGATGCGCGGCAGCTTGCAAAGATGACGGATGCAGGCGCTGTTTGTGTCGCGCAGGGACAGCCGGTTTATCTGGTGACCGGCAGCAGACTGAATTTTAAAATTACCACACCGGAGGACTTAAAGCTGGCGAACCGGATCAACGGCGTGCTGTCTGAAGACTGAGAGCATCCCGGACAAATCGGCGGCATAAAATGAACGACGGAACGTCATCTGCCGGATCTTTTATCATCGCATATTTTATATAGAAGCAGAGGGGTTGAAAGCAGTGTCAATCAAAAACGGGGCGGTCATTCTTGCCGCCGGAGAGGGTAAGCGGATGGGAGCCAGTTTGCCAAAGGTGTTGTGTCCGGTATTGGGGCGGCCGATGCTGGACTATGTGTTGGATACCTGCAAAAGCTGTGCAGAAGATCTGTGTGTCGTCGTCGGTTTTAAAGCGGATGTTGTTCGGGCGCATCTGGGAGCAACCGTCCAGACCGTATTACAGGCGCAGCAGTTGGGCACAGCGCATGCAGTATTACAGGCTCGATCATTTATTGCCGCGCATGCCGGCGGGAATATTTTAGTGGTGTGCGGAGACGCACCGCTGATGGATGCAAAAACGGTGCAGGGGGCGCTGGCGGTGCATCAACAAGAGCATAATGTAATTACGGTGATCACTGCTGAATTGGAGGATCCTGCCTCTTATGGGCGGATTGTTAAAAAAGACGGGCAGATTTGTGCAATTGTCGAACGCAAGGACGCAGATGCGCAGACGTTGCAAATCCGGGAGATCAATTCCGGCGCTTACTGGTTTCAGGCGGATCTGCTGCTGGAGCTGTTGGAACAGATCGGCAATGATAACGCGCAGCATGAATATTATTTAACCGATGCGGTGAAAATTGCGATTGAAAACGGGCTGGCGGTTCGATCATATGTAGCAGATTGTCCGGATGTGGTAATGGGCGCCAATGATCCCCACCAGCTGGAATTGTTGAATCAATGTGCGAGACGGCATTTTTGTGAAGCGGCGGATTAGTCGGGTTTCCAGTTTGTGTTGTGTGCGCGGATCATGTTGAAAAGGAGACAGGATGTTTATGAATTTCCACGGAAAAGAGATCAAAATTTTTGCCGCAAACTCAAATGTGGCTGTGGCAAAGCAGATTGCGACGGCATTAAGCTTACCATTGGGAAAAGCAGACGTCCATCATTTCAGCGATGGTGAGATTTCTATTTCGATCAATGAATCGGTGCGCGGAGCGGATGTATTTATTGTGCAGTCTACCTGTGCGCCGGTAAACACGCACCTGATGGAACTGCTGATCATGATCGATGCGATGAAACGGGCTTCTGCCGGCCGGATCACCGCCGTCATGCCGTATTTTGGTTATGCGCGGCAGGACCGTAAGGCAAAAGCCCGGGATCCCATCTCGGCAAAGCTGGTGGCAGATCTGCTGACGGTGGCGGGCGCCGACCGGGTGTTGACGATGGATCTGCACGCTGCGCAGATCCAGGGCTTTTTCAATATTCCGGTGGATCATTTGCTGGGTGTGCCGCTGTTGGCGCCATATTTCGGGACAAAGTTTGCCGATTGTAAAGATGAGGTCGTGGTGGTTTCGCCGGATCTGGGCTCGGTAACCAGAGCGCGGAATTTTGCACAGCGGATTGACGCGCCCATCGCGATTGTGGACAAGCGCAGACAGCGGGCAAATGTCAGCGAGGTCATGAATATCATCGGTGATGTGCGGGACAAGCGGGTCATTATCGTAGACGATATGATCGACACGGCGGGTACGTTGTGCAACGCCGCAGCCGCCATGATCGAAAAGGGTGGTGCGAAGGAAGTCAGTGCCTGTGCGACGCACGGCGTGCTTTCCGGTCCGGCCATCGAGCGAATCAATAACAGCGTGTTGAAAGAAGTGGTGATGCTGGATACCATTCCATTGACAGAAAGCCGTACCAGTCCGAAATTTACAATGTTACCGGTAGCGCCGGTGTTTGCCGAGGCGATTGAACGTATTTATGAGGATAAGCCGATGTCTACGATGTTTGGCGTGTAACAGCGGCTGTATTATATTGAAAACAACATGTGCCCGCTCGGCAAAGTGCCGGGCGGGTTTTAGAATGATATTATTTTTATATATATGCATCATAATCGTTGTAAAAGGCGTTATAAACTCTAAAAAATCAAATAGCGTCAAGCGTGTTACAATTATTAACATTTTCCACAATGTTTTCCACAATATAACAGGAAACGCTGCGCAGGTCTATAGATTCTATATAAATCAAAAAACTTCGCAGATGATTGTTGCAGTCTGCATGTACAGAAATAGAACGGCGGTCAATCCGTATATTTTACAATAGATCGTATGGATACGAAATATTAGGGAGAAATCGTAAAAAACGAAAAGATCTCAGAAAAATTTCGTTTGACGTCGTTGCTTATAAGAACTGAAAAAGGAAATTCTGATCTTAGTGGACAGTGTTGGATATTTTTCAACACATTTCATCTGCGTAATATCAAAGCTGCTGGTTTTATCCACGTTCTATTTTCTATTAAAACCGGACATGGTCCATATCATTTGCTACGGACGAATATCATGAAAAGCATCGACTTGCAAAAACAAGTCGATGCTTTTTGAAAGTAGAGAATTACTTTGATGCAAAATGGACGTCGTACAGATTTTATATTTATTTTGGGTGGGAATAATGAAAAGGTGCGCATCTCAATTTTCATGCACCATCACCCGGAAATCCTCAACATGGTCTGTATAAGCAATTTCATCTTGAATCGTTTCAACATGGACAAACCCGGCCTTTTGGTATGCCTTGATCGCTCTTTGATTCCATGTAGCAACCCTTAATAATATCCGTCCTGTGTGGTTTTTCACGGCGCTAATTTTGTGAACGCACCTTTCTGCGAAGGCTGCGCCGTTTCCTTTTTTGCAGAGTGTTGGAACCATTGACCAACCGACCCACAGATCAGTTCCCTTAAATTGACACGATACTTGTCCGAGAATTCTACCGCGATCCACAAGGCAGAATTGTTCGGTTCCTCAGGTGGATGCATCCATCAAATAACCATTGGGACGGCCTTTGAAGTTATACACATCAAATGGTTTTTCGTATTCCCATTGGCTTATTTGGGCGGCAGTGTCCTTTGTCAATGCAATCATCCGGCTGTTTGTAAAATCAGCGGGAACAGCAATCTCCTTTATATATATGGGTTTTCTGGCATCGGGATCAATCTTACCACTGTCCATATAACCGTTTGCTTTCCAGAACGGCACACCTGTAATAGCATCTGGACATATGTACATTTTAGATGCGCCGTCATTCGAAAGCACGTTTTTAATGTGTTTGTAGAACGCTGTCCCCCCTTTCATCGAAAGTCGGGTCGAATGTACAGCCCCACAATTGTTCCGTAACCTTTCTGCGGTAAACCATATCCCGTTCCAAGGTCAATCGCAAACATTGAAATGCCTCTCGGCTCATCAGCCATAAACGCCAGTTCAAAGTGCATATCTTTGCGACTGCCTTGTATGGCGATTTTTTCTTGAGACCATCAACAATTTGATGATCGGGTTGCTGGATTCCATCATGTTCATGAACTTCATGAATAAACGAAAACCATAGCTGCTTTGCCATATGGAACTGTTCCTCATGGCCCGGCGTTAATTGAAGATATCTTAGCCTGTTCATAGATTTACCTCTTTCAAATAAATATATAAAGTCGCTTGTGATGAAATCGGAAACGACTTTATACCCATTGAAAAAGATTTCTCCCCATGGGCAAAACGGCATTCGATTTCATCAGATTATAGGTTGTCATTTTGTCCACCTCGCTTTCTCTGAGATGTTTTTCACTAAAAAACATTTATCAGGTGTCCATGTATCAAAATAGACGCCTGGTTATGTTTAGGGGCTATAAAAAAGATGTTTTTGGCTATGGGTGTTGAAGTCCCTTAATCAGCAAGTATATATTTGCTGAAAAAAGTATTCATTTTGTTCAATACCCTCCCATATCTCTTTGTTTTGTTAGGGTGACGAGCCAATCATGTGATTTTCCATTAAAATTTTCAGGATTTATTGGGTAGTGGATATTATAAAGATATGATGTTGTATCATAATACTTGGCACTTCAACTTCACAGATTTAAAAATAAAGAAGTGAAATGGAGGTCACAAAATGGCACAGAAAAAATCTATGACAAAGAGTTCAAAATTCAGGCAGTAAAACTGGGAAGAGCAATCCTACAATTTTATTTTACACTTTTACATTCTCTCTATTTCAATTTGATGAAAAGTATGTTAAAATGATATTGTATATTTTGACGCTTTGACGTTTAAAAATCAGATGGGGTGACAAAAACGTGGTAAGACGCTTATTCGTTGAAAAGAAAAAAGGCTTTGATATTGAAGCACAGCAGCTGCTGTCCGACCTGATCTATAGTTTGAACATCGATAAAAATGCTGAGATCCGGCTGTTTAACCGCTATGATGTGGAGGGGTTGGGCGACGATGATTTTGAACGTGCGAAAGTGACCATTTTTTCAGAGCCGAACGTCGACAACGTGTTTTCGGAATATCTGCCGCTGACTGGCGACTGGCAATATTTCGCTACCGAATATCTTCCGGGGCAATATGATCAGCGCGCTGATTCCGCCGCCCAGTGTATCCAGCTGCAAACCGGGGGCGAACGCCCAAAAGTCGCCACGGCACAGGTCATCGCCCTGCGGGGTAAAATTTCCGCCGGCGATCTGATGAAGGTGCGGGCTTATGTGGTCAACCCGGTGGAATCCCGTGTCGCTTCTAATACAAAACCCTCCAGTTTGGATCTCCACGCCGAACCGCCTGCCGATATCAAAAAGATTGAAAACTTTATCAAAATGAACGATATGGAGGTTTATAACCTGCATAAACGCATGGGTTTTGCAATGACCACAGAAGATCTGTGTTTCTGCCGGGATTATTTTAAAAAATGCGGTCGTGATCCATTTATCACCGAACTGAAAGTCATCGACACCTATTGGTCTGACCACTGCCGGCACACCACGTTCTCCACCATTTTGAAAAACATTGAGGTCGCCGACACAGAACTGAACGCGCCGATCAAAATGACGCTGGACGAATACTATACCGCCCGCAAAGAAGTTTATGGCGAAAAAGATAAACCCGTCACACTGATGGATATGGCAACGATGGGTATGCGCATATTGAAAAAGCGGGGCTTGCTGCCGGATTTGGACGAATCCGATGAAATCAACGCCTGTTCTATTCAGGTTCCCATCGAAGTCAACGGCGTCGTAGAGCAATGGCTGATTCAGTTTAAAAATGAGACCCATAACCATCCCACTGAAATTGAACCGTTTGGCGGCGCAGCCACCTGTCTGGGCGGCGCCATCCGCGATCCGTTATCCGGCCGGGCTTATGTGTACCAGGCCATGCGGGTTACCGGTAGCGGCGATCCCACTGTACCGTTTTCTGAAACGCTCAAAGGCAAACTGCCGCAGAAAAAGATTACCACCGGCGCCGCTGCAGGTTATTCCTCCTACGGCAACCAGATCGGCCTTGCCACCGGGCAGGTCACCGAGCTGTACCATCCAGGCTACATTGCCAAGCGAATGGAGATCGGCGCGGTAGTCGGCGCAGCACCCAAAGCAAATGTGGTACGCCTGACCCCGGCAGACGGAGATGTGATCGTGCTGCTGGGCGGCCGCACCGGCCGAGACGGTTGCGGCGGTGCGACCGGCTCCTCCAAAGCCCACGATTCCAAATCCATCGAAACCTGCGGTGCAGAAGTTCAAAAAGGCAATCCGCCCACCGAGCGAAAAATTCAGCGGCTGTTCCGCAATCCGGAAGTTTCCACCATGATCAAACGCTGCAACGATTTCGGCGCCGGCGGCGTCTGCGTCGCCATCGGCGAGCTGGCCGACGGCCTGATTATCGATCTGGATAAGGTTCCGAAAAAATACGAAGGATTGGACGGCACCGAGCTTGCCATCTCCGAATCGCAGGAGCGGATGGCGGTCGTGCTGGATCGAAATAATGTTGAAAAATTCATTGCGCTTTCCGCCGAAGAAAATCTGGAGGCTACCCCGGTGGCCGTCGTCACAGAAGACCCTGTTTTAAAAATGCATTGGCGTGGTAAAGAGATCGTCAATCTGCATCGCTCGTTCTTAAATACCAACGGCGTCACCGGAACGGCAAATGTCTTTATCGACCCGGTTCCGAAAGGTTCTGATTACCGCAACACCGTTCCGGAATGCCTGACAAACCTCGACTTGCAGGAGGCGTTTGTCAAAAATCTGGCCCGGCTGGAGGTTGCCTCTCAAAAAGGCCTGTCTGAACGGTTTGACGCCAGCATCGGCGCCTCTACCGTACTGATGCCTTTCGGCGGCAAATATCAGATGACGCCGGAAGAGGCCATGATTGCGAAAGTGCCGGTGCTGAAAGGCGATACCGACG
>CALWVC010000049.1 GCA_944384865.1 uncultured Clostridia bacterium | reverse complement strand
TGCGCGTCATAATGATAGCTTTGTGCTTCTGCTGTTGTCGATTGCTGCCAGTTCGTTTCTGCCAATACCGGCACCGGTATCTGCGTTACCAGCAACAGCGCCAGGAGTACTGCGATAATGCTCACGTATTTTTTGAAATTCATACATTCCCCGCCCCTTTTTTATCCATTTGCTTTTATTATTACAAAATATGTATATCTTTTCAATGCACATTCTGTGAGAAATTCCCACATATTATTTGGATGTTCTGCACAATTTTGGTAATTATATGTTTGATTTTTTAATTTTGAATATTATATCAACCAATAATGGTGTCCGGTTTTTACCGGACGTTATAGTTGTTTCACATGAAACAGCGCTATACTTTAATAACAAAACAAAAGGTTCTCTCGATAAAATTTTCGAGAGAACCTTTATAATTGTTATATTAAATATCCCAGGGGGGAATAATCCTTCAGCAATCGTCTATAAAAGCTTGGTGTCGCTCCAACCAAACGGCTGGAGTGGCCATTGCTGTTTATATGATTTACTTCTGAACCACAATCGGGAGAAACCTACAAATTTGCATAGGGAGAGGTCTCGTTGTTTTCCGGCATTTATTTTTACAGCTTTATCGTTTAGGAACCAGCTTTGCGGCGCCGCCCATATATGGCTGCAGAGCTGCCGGGATATTGACCGATCCGTCCGCATTCAAGTTGTTTTCCAGGAATGCGATCAACATGCGGGGCGGCGCGACCACGGTATTGTTCAGCGTATGCACCAGATAATTTCCGGCCTCACCGGCGGCTCGGATCTTTAAGCGGCGGGCCTGTGCGTCGCCCAGGTTGGAGCAGGAGCCTACCTCAAAATATTTTTTCTGACGGGGGGACCAGGCTTCCACATCCACGGACTTCACCTTGAGATCTGCCAAATCTCCGGAGCAGCATTCCAGCGTGCGCACCGGGATATCCAGCGACCGGAACAGGTCCACTGTGTTTTTCCACAAACGGTCGTACCACAGCATGCTGTCCTCCGGCTTACATAATACCACCATTTCCTGCTTTTCAAACTGATGAATGCGGTAAACGCCCCGCTCTTCCAGCCCGTGGGCGCCCTTTTCCTTTCGGAAACAGGGGGAATAGCTGGTCAACGTCAGCGGAAGCTGTTGTTCGGGAATAATCTGATCAATAAATTTGCCGATCATGGAATGTTCGCTGGTGCCGATCAGATACAGATCTTCCCCCTCAATTTTATACATCATCGCTTCCATTTCTGCAAAGCTCATGACCCCAGTAACCACATCGCTGCGGATCATAAACGGCGGCACGCAGTAGGTAAAGCCGCGGTCAATCATAAAATCCCGGGCATAAGAAATTACTGCCGAGTGCAGCCGCGCAATATCTCCCATCAGATAATAAAATCCGTTGCCCGCGACCCGGCGCGCACTGTCCAGATCAATCCCGTCAAACCGCGCCATGATATCCGTATGATATGGAACTTCAAAATCCGGAACGATAGGCGCTCCAAACCGTTCCAATTCCACGTTTTCGCTGTCGTCTTTACCAATTGGGACAGAGTCGTCAATAATATTTGGGATCACCAGCATAATCTCGCGAATCTGACGATCCAGTTCCCGTTGGCGCTGGGTCAGTTCTTCAATGGTATCCGCGTCTTTAGCGATCTCGTTTTTTAAAGCTTCGGCCTCTTGGCGTTTACCCTGTCCAAACAGCGCGCCGATCTGCTTAGATGCTTTATTTCGTTTCGCCCGCAGCTGCTCTACCTGCTGCTTAACCTGCCGCCGCTCCTGATCCAGCTGGATCGCCTCATCTACCAGCGGAAGCTTCTGCTGTTGAAACTTCTTTTCAATGTTTTGCCGGACAATATCCGGATGTTCCCGTAAAAATTTTATATCGATCATGGTGTTCTTCTATCCTTTCTGTCTGCAACGCTGTTATTTGCGTTGCGCCTGCAGTTTTTGTTTTTCTCCGGCTTCCAGAGCCAGTTACCGGTTTTCAAACAGATATTCCAACAGGTCTGCCAGATCCTGCTCGCCGTAAAAGTCAATTTCCAGCGTACCCTTGGTTTTGCCTAAGTGAATTTTCACCCGGCGCCCCAACTCTTCGCTGGCCGCCAGCTCCACTTCGTTATAATATTGCAGTCGCTCCATTTTATTGGATGTGGCTGTCGGTTTTGGCGAAGTCGAGCGTTTTTTTGCCAGCTTTTCAATTTGTCGCACCGATGCGCCTTTTTTTATCAGTTGAACCGCTTGCTTACGGAGCTGTTCATCTTTAATGGCCAGCAATGCCCGACCGTGTCCGGCAGAGATGGCGCCGCTTTCCACCAGCGGCAGATATTCGCCCAGCTCCAGAAGCCGCAGCGCATTTGCAACCGCCGGGCGGGATTTTCCCACCCTGGCCGCCACCTGCTCTTGCGTCAACCCGTATTCCTGGATCAAACGATGATAACCCCGGGCTTCTTCAATAGGATTCAGATCTTCTCGTTGCAGATTTTCAATAAGCGCCAGCTCCATGGTCTGCTGATCGGTCAGCTCTTTAATAATTACCGGAACCGTTGTCAGTTCCGCCAGCCGACAGGCCCGCCACCGGCGTTCACCGGCAACGATCTGGTATCCGCTGCCGCGGGCGTTCGGACGAACTACAATCGGCTGTAGCAGTCCGTATTGCCGGATGTTTTCGGCCAGTTCCTCCAGCGCCGCCGGATCAAATTGTCGCCGGGGCTGATCCGGGTTCGGCTCGATTTCCGACAACCGAATTTCATAGGTATTTTGTTCATCTGCGGCGTTATCGCTGAGCAACGCCTCATATCCTCTGCCCAAACCGCTTTTTTTCGCCATAAAAGGCATCCCTCCCTTTCGAGCTATCGGCCCGCAATTGTTTAACGTGAAACAACGGCCGTTATCAAACACAGCGCAAACAACAGATACTTTTGCCGCTGCCACGCCCGGCAGCGACTGTACAGATCAGTCTAGAGATCGGCGTCACGCCGTTTCTTGTTGTTTTTAAGAAATTCCTTTGCCAGCGCGTTATAAGCCGCGGCGCCCTTGGAGCGTTTGTCATAATACAGGATCGGTTCGCCATAGCTGGGCGCCTCTGACAAACGCACCGAGCGGGGGATCACCGTTCCGAACACTTTTTTTGGGAAAAACCGTTTGATCTCCGCCGCCACCTGCTGGGTCAGATTCAGCCGCCCGTCGAACATGGTCAGTAGAACCCCCTCCAGCTCCAGCTGAGGATTATGCAGCCGTTTAATCTGCCGCACGGTAGTCATAAGCTGCGACAGCCCTTCCAGCGCATAATACTCGCACTGGATCGGCACCAGCAGCGTATCTGCCGCACACAGGCCGTTGACCGTAATCATACCCAACGAGGGCGGACAGTCTAAAAAAATATAATCAAACTGTTCCCTTAGCACGGCCAACCCTTTTTTCAGGCAATATTCCCGCTGCGGCAGTTCCACCAGCTCCACCTCGGCGCCGGATAAATTCATATTTGAGGGAATGATCGAGACGTTTTTGAAGTTGGTAACCGTTATTGCGTCCGGCGGCTGGACGCGCCCGATCAGCAGCTCATAAGCCGATGCGGCCAGCGTCCGTTTATTAATCCCATAGCCGCTGGTAGAGTTGCCCTGGGGATCAATATCCACCAGCAGGCATTTCGCGCCCCGGTCGCCTAAAGCCGCCGTAAGATTGACGGCGGTGGTTGTTTTGCCCACACCGCCTTTTTGATTGACAATCGCCACAACCTTTCCCAAACAATAACCCTCCCTATATGCCTGCGAAAAATAATTCTCAGATACGTTAAAAAATAATACCGTTTTATACATATATGATACGGCTATTACATATCATAAAAACAAGGCGAAAGCTTCAGCCCGCAACGCTATAGATGATCTATAAATATAGTCTATACCTTGCAGGTCAAGAACCTCGCTTGCAGCAACCGGAGCCTAAATTGGTCTATTGTTTAAGACCAGCGCCCCTAATCGGTTATTATTATAGCATAACCCCGAATATAATAAAAGAGAAAGTTTGAAAAGATCCCGTCCGGCTCGAAAGATCCATCGACTGTTGGCGGATCGAGTCGGATTATGACAGGTCTTACAGGCGCGTTGCCTGCTTTTGTTTCATCTCATGATTTTATATCGTTAAAGGATTTCGCCGGATTTTTTAATCAAATTTTTGCGCCTTGAATACGTAAATTTGGCGTTAAAAACCGAAAATATATTTTTGGCGCTGTCGATTTTGTTCCGCAATTGTGAAATTTCAAAAAAAAGTCTAAAAAAATGAAAAAAAGACTTTACAATTGCCGATCTTTTTGTTACAATAATAGAGCAGTGAACCAATAACTGGAACGCATTGAAGAAAGGATGTGAGGATGATGTTATCAACTGGAGTGGAAAGACCGGTAGACGAACTGGGCAGAATCGTGATCCCGAAAGAGATCCGCAGAAGCTTCGGCCTCGAAACTGGTACGCGCCTCGCGATCAGCGTCGATGGGAACCGCATTATTCTTGAGAAGAGTGCTGGAACCTGTGCGATGTGCGGCGCGACGGAAGACGTTAAAGTTCTTGACGGCAAGGGCCTTTGTGAAGCCTGCATCAAAAAGATTAAAAAGGCTTTTTAATTGTTTGAAGATGCCGGTTTGAAAAGTATGCACGCTTTATATTATTAAGGTGCGCCAACAATAAAAGCCACGAGGTTTTTCCTCGTGGTTTTTTATTGTTGTATCTTACATAGAAAATCGGGCGGTAAACTGTAGTCGAAGATTTTAGCATCAGTCGCAGATATTGAAAGGGCTCGTCCGATGAAAAAATCATGCCGCTGTCAACAGCGGTTTAGAGGCCGCGCGGTAAATACGGCTGGAAAGCTGCGCGGTAAAGATGGATATGCCTGGCGGTCTATTCGACAAACAGTGGCGTAAATGCAAAGGTGGTGCAGTCTACCAGGCCGCGATTGGTCAGTCGCAGCTCCGGCAGACAGGCCAGCGGAATCAGCGCCATCGTCATAAACGGCGACGCGACGGAACAGCCGATGGCTTTCCAGCTTTCGGCCAGCGCGGCCACCCGGGCGCTCATTTCTTCAGCCGACAGTTCCTGCATCAGTCCTGCGATCGGGAGCTCTACAAGCCCCAGCACCTGCCCGCCGCGCACGGTACACATCCCGCCGCCGCACTGGATCAGCGTATTGGCGGCCAGCGCCATATCCGCGTCGTTGGCGCCGATCACCAGCAGGTTATGGGCATCATGCGCCACCGTTGAAGCCATCGCACCCGCGCGGATTCCAAAACCTTTGACAAAGCCGAAGCCTGCTTTTCCGGTAGCCTTATGCCGCTCGAACACCGCTGCTTTTAAAAGATCCTGCTGCACGTCAGCCAGCGCCAGCCCATCTTTGACCGGAACCGGCGCGATAATTTTGCGGGTTGATACCCGCTCGGGGATGATCTCGATTGCCTGCACATGCGCCGTTTGCTGCACGTCCGGCGCCGCAATCGCAAAAGATTCCGGTGTGATCGTGCCGCCGACATGCATCGAGTGCAGCGCCTGTTCGGGATAACGATAGGGCGGCAGCTTGGGCAGATAACGGCCGTTTTCCGCGATGACTCGGCCGTTGATCCAGACCGAAGAGACTGTGATATTTTGCAGGTCTTCCAGCAATACCAGATCCGCGCATTTTCCCGGGGTCACCGATCCGAGATCTTGATCCATCTGAAAACACTGGGCAGTATTGATCGTCACCATCTGGATAGCGGTGATCGGGTCTAACCCTTCTGCAACCGCCCGCCGGGCAATATAGTCGAGATGGCCGTTTTCCACCAGCGTATGCGGATGCGCGTCGTCGGATACCAGACAGGCGAACCGGCTGTCTACCTGATGCGCGGTGACCGCGGGCAACACGGCGTGCAGATCATGCCAGGCCGAACCCTCCCGGATCTGGGCATACATGCCGCGGCGCATCTTTTCCAGCGCGTCGGCCGCAGTGGTAGATTCGTGACAACAGCGTATTCCCGCAGCAATATAGCCGTCAAGGTCGCCGCCGGCGTTAGATACCGGGAAATGACCGGTGACGATGCCGCCGGCCTGCAGCGTTGCCGCAATCTCGGCGTGGACGGTATCGGCGCCGTTTAATACGCCGGGATAATTCATCATCTCGCCCAGACCGATCACCGACGGCCAGTCCATCGAACAGGCGATATCCTGCGGCGTGATCCGCCCGCCGGTATCTTCAAACCCCGGCACCGCCGGCACGCATGACGGCGTGGTTACCATCACCTTCAGCGGCGTGCGCGCCGCGTCCTCCAGCATCCAGCGCACGCCGTCCAGGCCTAAAACATTGCAGATTTCATGCGGATCAATGTATACGCCGGTGGTGCCGTGCGGGACCACCGCCCGGGCATATTCTCCTACGCTGAGCATCGAAGATTCGATATGGATATGTCCATCGAGAAAGCCGGGAGCGATATACCGGCCGGCCGCGTCGACCACCCGGGTTTTTTCGCCGATACAACGAGAGGCGTCGCCCACCAGCGCGATCCGGCCGGCGCTGATCGCCACGTCGGCGCGGATGATCTCGGCAGTACAGACGTTGACAACCTGCCCGCCGCGGATCACCGTGTCCGCAGGGATCCGGCCGGTCGCAACCGCCGTAAGCTGTTGTGTAACCCGGTATAACGGAATAGAGCCGAATTGTTTTTGCATGATGAAACCCTCCCGATTTGAATGGTTGCGCGATCCCCCCGCCGGGGATGTCCGGCTATAGGATAATCGCTGACAGAGACACCCGGCTGCCTGATCCCTGCCGCCGGAGACACATGGCTGCGCGATACCCGCCGCCGGAGACGCAACGAACGCCCCGATAAAAGCGCTTGTGCCGCGCCATAATGAAAAATTTTAAAACCTCCGCATAAAACAAAAAGCGCCCTGATCGGCGCTTTTAAACCGGTTGCTCTAAAACCCTGCATAAAATGATATGCGTACCGGGCCGGCGAAAACAACGGCCCCTGTGATCAAACACCGATGGTTCCGCCGGAAGCCCGGCAAACGCCCTGTATATTTTATGCCTGTTGTTCCTCTTTCATCTTTGCAAAGCATTCACTGCAATAGACCGGTCGATCGTCCCGCGGTTCAAACGGAACCTTCGCTTCTTTGCCGCAGGCGGCGCAGACGGTGGTGTGCATCTCGCGGTTGGCTCTGGACTGCGCCTTGCGGGCGTCCCGGCAGGATTTGCAGCGCTGCGGCTCGTTCTCAAAGCCCTTGGCCTGATAGAACTCCTGTTCACCGGCGGTAAACACGAATTCGTTCCCGCAGTCTTTGCATGTTAATGTCTTGTCCTCAAACATACTGGTACCTCGCTTGAAAATATGATATTTGCCCGCGCCGGAATCCAACCGGCACCTTTGGAACGCCAACGCTCTCCCATTAAGCTACCGGGCCATGTTTCAGTTTGCGGCGGACGCGCGCCATCGCATTGTCCACCGATTTTACCGGACAACCCAGCTGCCCGGCAATCTGTTTATACGAGCTCCCCCGCAGATAAAGCTGTAGTACCCGCAGCTCGGTGCGGGTCAGTCTGGCGGCCAGTTTATCCTCCAGCGCCTGTACGCTTTCGCGGTCGATCAGCAGCTGTTCGGGATCTGGTTCCGGCCGTTCCGGGACCGCGCCGGATTCCATCGAGATCAGCGCAGCCTTGGGGATCTGCTTTTTGCGCAGCGCACGGCGCACCGCCGATAAAATGCTGCGGTCGATACACAGATATGCAAACGTAGAAAAACGCACCCCCGCAGCGGGATCAAACATTCTCACCGCGTTGAGGATGCCGATGGTGCCCTCCTGCACCAGGTCTTCAAACTCAATGCTACCGGCGTAATCCGCCGCCCGCGCCCGCACATGAAAAATATATCTGCCCGCCAGCGTTGCAAACGCATCTTCGCTGCCGGCTTTCGCCGCCGCGCAGAGCTGTTCGTCTCCGACCGGCCGATTCGCCTTCGCCATAGAACTCCCGTTACCCGCCAAAAAAGATTTGTAGATATTGTAGCATTTTTTATCTACGCCGTCAACAGGATTTAAAACATTTACATAAAATTCGTATAATTTGTAAAAAAACCTTTAACAAATTGTATAAGTTGCACGGTTGTTTGATTTGCATATGCTGTTTTGTGCATCAAAACCGGTCGTTGAACCTGCTTTTTACACAGCCGGATGGATTCGGGTGTTGCGTCGGCGGACAAATTGGGGTATAATAACGATATAAACGATTATTATACCGGGTCGCGAGGCGCTTGCAGCATATTTATGCCGGGTCGGGCGTCTTTCTGATACCGTCCGGGTTTTATATCGGGCGGGCTGGTTGTCGGCGGCGCGCGCCGCAATGCTATCATTCCAAACCACTTGAAAAGACGACACCATCTCAAACCATTTGAAAAACAGGTGCTGTTATGAAACTGTTGGCCATCGACGGAAACTCTATCATCAACCGGGCATTTTACGCCATCCGGCCGCTGTCTACCAAAGACGGCCTGTTCACCAACGGCATTTTCGGCTTTATGAACATTTTGCTCAGGCTGCAACACGATGTGCAGCCCGACGGGATCGCAGTAGCCTTCGATCTGAAAGCGCCCACCTTCCGGCACCAGATGTACAGCCAGTATAAAGCCGGGCGCAAGCCGATGCCTGACGAGCTGGCGCAGCAGCTGCCGCTGCTCAAGGAGCTGCTGCGGAATTACGGCTGCCATGTGCTGGAACAGCCTGGTTATGAGGCCGACGACCTGCTGGGCACACTGTCGGAAATCTGCAAGCGGGACTGCGTAATTTCCACCGGCGACCGCGACGCGCTGCAGCTGGTCACCGATCAGGTGCGGGTACTGCTGGCCGCCACCAAAGCGGGACAGCCGGTAATTACCGCCTTTGATCCGGCTGCGGTGCAGGAAAAATACGGCGTGTCGCCCGCCGAGCTGATTGAGGTCAAGGCGCTGCAGGGCGACAGCTCCGACAATATTCCGGGGGTGCCGGGCATCGGTGAAAAAACCGCCTGCGCGCTGATCGGGGCTTATCATTCCATCGATTATATCTACAGCCATCTGGACGAGCTGGACATTACCAAATCGGTGCGCGCAAAGCTGGAGGCGGGAAAAGACAGCGCCTATTTAAGCCGGACGCTGGGCACCATCTGTAAAACTGCGCCGATTGATCCCGATCCGGCGGCATACGCCGCCGTCCCGATGGACCGGGGCGCGCTGGCCCGGCTGCTGACCCGGCTGGAAATGTTCAAGCTGATCGACCGGCTGGGCCTGCAGGACGCAGCCGCCGGCACACCGGCAGACAGCCAAGCGGCCGCGCCGCCGGAACAGTCGGCGCAGCTGCAGGTTATACAAGATGAAAACGCTGATATCAGCGGATGCGCCATT
>CALWVC010000048.1 GCA_944384865.1 uncultured Clostridia bacterium | reverse complement strand
TCGGTGTTATTGATGCTGCAGGGGCAGACCGAACAGGCGATGAACCGCTATAATTCTTAGCGCGGCCGGGCTGCTTCTATTTGGCGGCCAAATCGCATTCAAACCATGGAAGAAAGGAGACCGGATCTATCGGCCGGCAGCGGTCGGGTCGATCCGGCTTTGTGATAGAACTATATGGAGTTTTTAAACCGGGCGCTGCGAAGCCTGCCCGCTTATGACCGTCTGCGGCAGGCGGTGGAGAACGGCCATGTGCCGGTATCTGCCACCGGGCTTTCCGGCGTTCACAAGGCGAATCTGATCTGCACACTGCCTGCCGATTTGCACCGGCGGGCTTTGGTCGTTGCGCCGGACGAAGGCGCCGCTGTAAAAATGACCGAGCTGCTGGCGCAGATGGGGGCGGATCCGCTGTTATTTCCCGCCCGTGATCTGTGCCTGCGGCCGATAGAGGGTGTATCCAGAGAATTTGAGCGGAACCGGATCGGCGTGTTGTCCCGCCTGATGCAGGAGCAGAGTCGTATCGTCGTCGCTACGCCTGACGCGTTGCTGTTGCACACCATGCCGCCGGCGGTGCTACAACAGCTGGTATTGCGGATAGACCTGTCTGAAAATCTGACGCCGGAACATCTGGTGCAGACGCTGGTTGCCGGCGGATACGCCCACACCGACAGCGTGGAGGGCGAGGGGCAATTTGCCCGGCGCGGCGGCATTGTGGACGTGTTTGTCCCCGGCGTGCAGCAGCCCGCCCGCGTGGAGTTCTGGGGTGACGAGATCGATTCTATTTCGCTGTTTGATCCGGTCACACAACGGCGCACCGACAAGGCTGACAGCCTGACTGTCACCCCCGCCAGAGAGGTGTTATATACCGATCCGGCAGCGTTTTGCCACCGGCTGCAACAGCTGGCAGACCGCTTGAAGCCGGCGGAACAGGCGGCGAAGCAGCATCTTTATGAAGATCTGGACCAGATCAAAAACGGGGTTTTGCTGCCTGATCTGGATCGATATATTTCGCTGTGCTACGATCAGCCCGCCACACTGCTCGATTATCTCGGTGACGCGATGGTGTTTGTCGATGAGCAGAATCATATAGATGAACGGCTGCGCGGGTTTGAACAGCGCCACGCCGGAGAACTGACCGCGTTGCTGGAAGAGGGCCGGCTGTGCAAAGCGCTTGTGGACAGCTTTTGTATGGGGCGCACGTCGTTTTACAGCTGGCTGCAACAGACCGATACCGTGTTGTTAGAGACTTTTGCCGTTCGTTCCGGCGCGGTCAGCCCGAAAGACGCCGTGACCTTTGATCTTAAAACCATCCCGGCGTGGAACGGGCTGATTGAAGAATTGCAGACCGATCTTGCGCCGTATTTACACGAGCAGTACCGTGTGGTGATTCTGGGCGGCAGCCAGCGGGCTTCCGTCACGCTGGCCGACAGCCTGCAGACCGCGGGATTGCCTGCGATTTACGGCGAGCAGGTAGATACGCCGCCGGCGGGTGGGATCGTCGTGACCCCGGGCGGGCTACCCATGGGCATTGAATATACCGGCGTCAAAATCGCTGTATTTACCCATGCCCGGGCGTCGCAGCCAAAAAAGCGCAGAAAATATGGCATGCAGGGCGCGGCCATCGGCTCGCTGGAAGAACTGCACCGGGGCGATTATGTGGTGCACTCGGTATATGGGATCGGCGTGTTCGACGGGATCAATAAAATCGAAAACAATGGAATTATCAAGGATTATATCAAGATCCGCTATCAGCGGGATGATATTTTATATGTGCCGGTGACCCAGCTGGATCTGGTCTCGCGTTATATCGGCGCGCCGGAGAGCGGCGCGGCGCTGAAGCTGGATAAGCTGGGCTCGGACCGGTGGCTGAAAACCAAGGCGCGGGTCAAATCGGCAGTCAAGGATATGGCCAAAGAACTGATCGCATTATATGCCAAGCGCGCTTCTGCCAAAGGCTTTGCGTTTTCGCCGGATACTGATTTACAACATGATTTTGAATATCGTTTTCCTTATGAAGAAACCGACGATCAGCTCAAATGCTGTGACGAGATCAAGGGCGATATGGAGCGCCCCATGCCGATGGACCGGCTGCTGTGCGGCGACGTGGGCTTCGGCAAAACCGAAGTGGCGCTGCGGGCGGCCTTTAAGTGTGTCTGCGACGGCAAGCAGTGCGCGATTTTAGTGCCCACCACCATTTTAGCCATGCAGCACTATAAAACGTTATTGCAGCGGATGGAGGGGTTTCCGGTTCAGATTGAGATGCTGTCGCGTTTTAAAACGCCGGCACAGCAGACGGCGATCCGTCAGAAGCTGCGGCGCGGCGAGATCGATATTATCGTCGGCACCCACCGGCTGATTTCCAAAGATATTCAGTTTGCTGATTTGGGGCTGCTGGTGGTAGACGAGGAGCAGCGGTTCGGCGTGGCGCAGAAAGAAAAGCTCAAGCAGCTGTTTCCCACGGTGGATGTGCTGACGCTATCGGCTACGCCGATTCCGCGCACGCTGAACATGGCGATGTCCGGTTTACGGGATATGTCGGTGATCGAAGAAGCCCCGCAGGACCGGTATCCGGTGCAGTCTTATGTTCTGGAATATGACCGGGGCGTGTTGTATGACGCGATCCGGCGGGAGCTGTTCCGGGGCGGGCAGGTTTATTATATTCACAACCGGGTAGATACCATCTCGCGCATTGCCGCGCGGATTCAGGAGGATATTCCCGAAGCCCGGGTGGCGGTAGCCCATGGCCAGATGGATGAACATGCGTTGTCAGAAATCTGGCGCGGCGTCATCGACGGCGAGATCAACGTTTTGGTTTGCACCACCATCATCGAGACCGGCGTGGATGTATCCAACGTCAACACATTGATCATTGAAGACGCCGACCGGTTCGGTTTGTCGCAGCTGCACCAGCTGCGGGGGCGGGTAGGGCGTTCTCCCCGGCGGGCCTATGCCTATTTTACCTTCCGGCGCGGCAAGGCGCTGTCTGAGGTGTCTGAAAAACGGCTGGAGGCCATTCGGGAATTCACCGAGTTCGGCGCCGGGTTTAAGATTGCGATGCGTGATCTCGAGATTCGGGGCGCGGGCAATGTGCTGGGCGCACGGCAGCACGGCCATATGGAATCGGTGGGTTATGATATGTATTTAAAGCTGCTGTCTGACGCAGTGAAGGAGGAAAAGGGCGAGCCGGTCACCGACGCGCCGGACTGCACGGTGGATCTGCAGATGGCGGCGCATATCCCGGAGGATTATATTCCGGCGCTGCCGGAGCGGCTGCATATCTACCGGCGGATCGCGCAGATCAAAACCCAGGAACAGTCAGAGGATGTACTCGACGAACTAATCGACCGTTACGGCGAGCCGCCGGCGTCGGTGCTGGGGCTGATCGATATCGCGTTTGTACGCAACCGCGCCGCTGCCGCAGGGATTGCGGAGGTTGCACAGAAAGGCGGCTGTATGCTGTTGTATCCCGTAAAGTTCGATCTGCAAAAAGCGTCGGCGCTGGTGAGCGCGCTGAAAGGGCGGGTGATGCTCTCCGGCGGCGAGCGGCCGTATATTTCGGTGCGTTTCAAGTCTGACAGTCAGTTCCCCACCGATCTTTTACAGGAAATTCTGGACGCTTACGGCAAATAAAAGTGTGGGGTTTGGTTGCGTCCGGGTGTTTGTTATCACAATTGGCCGGGTATCCGTAGGGTCCTCATCTTTCATTAAAAACAATATGGGCCGGGAACACCCGACCCATATTGTTTTTATGCGATCAATTTCTGTTTGGCCGATTACACATTGGTCTGTTCCGCCTGCCCGGTCTGCGCCGCCAGCACGCCGTGCAGCGCAGAGGCGCTGCTGGTATGCACCCGTGCGATCGGGATGTTGTTGCGTTTTGCCTCCTGCGATGCGCTGATCACCATTTTGTGCGATACCGTCCCGGTAAAGACGATCAACAAATCCGGACACCCCATTTTCTTTCGCAGGGTGCCGCTTTCTTTCGGAAACACCTTGGCCTTACAGCCGTAATTTTTACAGATCGACTGATATTGACAGACCATGCGTTCGTTCCCGCCCACAATCACCACGCTCATCGTTTTGCTCCTTTCGTTTGCAATCAGCCATGTCCTGTTAGGTGAAGGCTTGACATGCAGATCTATGGCCCGAGAAGTTAGATGCATCTAACCAAATAAGACGAAATTACACGAGATTAGATAAGATCAAACGAATTTAAAATGCGGGACGCCGCCGTCCATCATTTTAACTTTAAGTTAGTATACACTAACCAATTCTTAGTATACACAATGGCGCGATACATGTCAAGAATTTTTTGCCTTGATTGCCATAAAAAATCAGCCGGCTTGCCGCAGTTAGATGCGTCGCATGTTTTTGTACCGGCAAAGAAGGTAAAATATTTGCCCAGACAAAGCGTCAAACCCTCAGAACGGCCGCTTTTATATTGCGCATCGGCGGTTTTGCGTGTATAATGTCGGTATAAAGCAGGGAGGCAAGCGGCATGGCGGGTGCTATCTGCTGGTTTATCCGCGCAATATGATATAGCCGCACATGTTTGCATGCTGTCTTGGCGGCGAGCAAACGTACTTAAATGTCCCGCGTAACGGATCATGATCGCATGATCCCATACAACAACGAATACTCGATGGATGGACGAATCTGTCAATGGCGGTATAGTCGTTTATGAATTTGGAAGAGTCAAGTTCCTGCTCTTACATATTCTTGGGCAGTATCTGAAACATCTATCAGGTCATATAAAGAGAATTTTTACAATCCGATCAATAAAAGACCGCCTTATAAGGCAGTCTTTTATACTTTGCCCGATGTCTGAACAGAATTCGGCTGCTGTTTCTGATATCACTTACCGGCTGTTTTATCAACGATTTCCAGATGTAAATCGGATTAACCGCGAAAGCGGTCAACCGTCTAAAGACACTCAACAAAAGAACGTCTGCCCGCCGCTAATCTTTTTTATAATCGATTCAGGCGCTCACTCACCCAGATATGCTTTTTTCACCCGGTCGTTGTTCATTAGGTCGGCGGCTTTCCCCTCCAACGCGATGGTTCCGGTTTCCAACACATAGGCCCGATCTGCAATGGTAAGGGCTTTTTTTGCATTTTGCTCTACCAGCAGCACCGTAGTGCCGGCTTTACAGATCTCTTCAATAATGTTAAACACCTCGGTTACCAGCAACGGGGACAGCCCCATCGACGGTTCATCCATCAAAATGATCTGCGGATGAGACATCAGCGCACGTCCCATCGCCAGCATCTGCTGTTCGCCGCCGGACAACGTACCCGCGATCTGATTTTGCCGCTCTTTCAGCCGCGGAAACCAACCATATACCGTTTGTAGTGAATGGGCAATCTCTTTTTGGTCACGGCGGATATACGCCCCCATTTTTAAATTATCCAACACCGTCAACTGTGAGAACACCCGGCGTCCCTCCGGCACCTGTGCGATACCCATGGACACGATCTTATGGGGCGCGACGCGCGTAATCTCTGTCCCGTTAAACCGGATACTGCCGGATTTTGGGCGCAGCAACCCGCTGATGGTATGCAGCGTTGTGGTCTTACCCGCGCCATTGGCGCCGATCAGCGCGATGATCTCTCCGCGATCCACAGTGAACGAAACGCCCCTGATCGCATTAATCATGCCGTAGCTGACATAAATATTTTCAATTTCCAGCATTGCCATGATGCAATGACCTCCATCCTCTGTGATCCGCCGCGCCGGCGTTTATTCGCCCAGATAGGCCTTGACAACCTCCGGGTCGCGCAGCACTGCGGAAGTCTCACCTTCACACAACACCGACCCAAAATTCAAAACCGTCAGCCGTTCGCAGATGCCGCTGACCAGTCGCATATCATGCTCAATCAGCAGAATCGTCATCTCGAACCGTTCCCGAATCAGACGGATGGTCTGCATCAGCTCCGCCGTCTCATTGGGATTCATACCTGCGGCCGGCTCGTCCAGCAGCAGCAACCGCGGATTGGTCGCCAACGCCCGGGCAATCTCCAGCTTGCGCTGCTTGCCATAGGGCAGATTTCGCGCCCGAAGCTTCACATCGTCCTGCAGACCGAATACCTCCAGCAGCTGCATCGCCTTCTCATTCATCTGTTTTTCAGTTTTATAATCGCCGGGCAAGCGCAAAATATTGGTAAACAGCCCGCATTTTACCTGGTTGTGCAGCCCCACTTTGACATTGTCCAACACAGACATCTCGCTGAACAGCCGGATGTTTTGAAAGGTGCGCGCGATTCCCATTTTGCTGATCTGCACATTGTTTTTTCCCGTAATATCCGCGCCGTCTAACAGAATGGTGCCGGTCGTGGGCTTATATACCCCGGTCAGCATATTGAACACCGTTGTTTTTCCCGCGCCGTTCGGGCCGATCAACCCGTAAAGCTGGCCCTGTTCTACCGCAATATGAAACTGGTCTACCGCCTGCAGCCCGCCGAAACGGATGCTTAAATTCTGTACATCCAATAAAGCCATCCGTTACGCCTCCTTTTTAGGCTGTCTGATAAACAGATTTTTGATTTTCTGTTTAACCGCCTGCCGGCCCCGGTCTACAACCGCTTTGATTGCCGGCGAACCGTTGACCAGCATCATGCCGATCAGCACCACGGCGTAAATCAGCATTCTGTAATCGCTTAAGAACCGCAGCCATTCCGGCAGAATGGTCAACACCACCGCCGCAATCATTGAGCCCAGGGTGGAGCCCATGCCGCCCAGCACGACAAACACCAAAATATTGATGCTCATGACATAACCGTAATCCGCCTGGGTGGCCACGGCCTGCCCGGCATTGTGCGCATACAGCACACCGGCAATCCCAGCCAAAAACGCGGAAACTACCAGCGCAATCAATTTATATTTTGTGATATTGATTCCGATGCTTTCAGCTGCGATGCGGTTGTCGCGAATAGCTTTGATCGCCCGGCCGGTTCTGGAATGAATCAGATTCATCACCAGCAGCACCGTTAAAAAGGCCAGCACAAACGCGATGGCAAACCCGCCTTTTCCAAGTCTGGGGACGCTGGTGATTCCCAGCGAACCGTCTACCAGCGGCACCGCGTCGGCAGACAAATTGCTGAGGCCGGTGCCGCCGACCCCCACTCTAAAACTGCCGTTATCCAATGAAACCCGAGTGACGTTAAACAGGTTCCAGATGATCTCACCAAAAGCCAGCGTCACAATCGCAAGATAGTCGCCGTTCAGCCGCAACACCGGCACGCCCACGATCAGCCCGAACAGCCCGGCGACGATCCCGCCCAGCACCAGCGCCAGCGGCAGCCGGATCCAGGCGCTCAGGTCGGGATTGACCGTATCAAAATATTTTGAAACAAACGCGCCTACAAACGCGCCCACACACATAAAACCGGCGTGTCCCAGCGACAGCTCGCCCAAGATACCGACAGTCAGGTTTAACGACACCGCCAGAATAATATTATAACAGCATGGCACCAGCCAGCTTTGAATCTGGTTGCTCAGCAAATCCAGAGACAGCAACAGCTGCAAGATTGCGAACACAACCAGCATTCCACCCAGCATCAACAGCTTTTTACGGGTGGAGGCGCGCATATTTTTCCATTTTGCAGCCAACGCCATGTTGACAATCATTCCTTTCAAAACGCGGCGACAGAGGGCGCCGCTCTCCTGTTTAAATACAAAGTCGAGACGGTCTCAGACCTTTTCCTTGATTTGCCGTCCTAACAGCCCGGTAGGTTTAATTAACAGCACCAAAATCAAAATCACAAACACAATGGCATCTGCCAGTGCGCTTAGCTGGAACTGCGCTAAAATGGATTTACTGAACTGTTCAATGATTCCCAACGCAATACCACCGATCATTGCCCCGGGAATTGAGCCGATACCGCCGAACACCGCCGCTGTAAACGCCTTGATGCCAGGCATTGTTCCGGCGTATGCGCCGATCTGAGAATATGTGCCGATATACATAAAGCCGGCGATTCCGGCCAGCGCCGAGCCGATGGCAAAGGTCAATGAAATGGTGGCGTTGACGTTAATGCCCATCAGCTGCGCGGCGCCGTTGTCTTCTGATACGGCGCGCATCGCCTTGCCCTGTTTGGTGAAATGCACAAACAGCAGCAGCGCCACCATGATTACCAGCATAATCACTACGTTGACTATCGTAGACCCCTGGATGATCAGATGTTCGTTGATCTGCCAGTTCAGCGCGGTCAGAAACGAAAACGAATAGCTTTTATTTTCTGTTCCAAAAGTCAACAGCGCCACATTCTGCAACAGATAGCTGACGCCGATGGCGGTGATCAGCACCGTCAGAGACGAAACCCCGCGCAGCGGTTTATAAGCCACTTTTTCAATCACCACGCCCAGCACCGTGCAGACGGCCACCGCCGCCAGCACCGCGACCCACGGCGGCATGTTGGTATATTGCATCACCGTAAATGTGGTGATGCCGCCCACCATAATAATATCTCCATGCGCGAAATTCAGCATTTTAGCGATGCCATAAACCATGGTATAGCCCAGCGCGATCAGCGCATACATGCTGCCAAGACTGATGCCGTTGATCAGCGTTGCCAGAAAATCATTCATGCAAAAATCATTCCTTTATACTGACATATACATTGCATATGACGGGAATTTCAAAAAATATAAATATAGTATAGCATAGACCCGGCCAAATCTCAAATATTTTTTATTCATTTTTACAACACTGTAAATCTCAGCCTTAAACGCTCTCATAAATAGCGACAAACCCATGTTTTAAGCCATTCCTTAAAACACAGGTTTTATATACTCATCATGTGAGAGGCACATGAAAAAGATATTTTCGGCTTTTCGGCGGTGGGAGTTGAACACTCGAACTCGCCAAAAGTTGGCAACACATCCGAGCGCCCGCGGTGCGGGATACAGCGAGGATTTGTTGGCGCAGCGGTCGGCGATTGGCAAGGCGGTTTATCCGCCGCAACCAGAGCCGGGCACCGCAAGAGGAAGCGACTGTGAGCCGTCGTGAGGGTCTTACAACCGAACAGGTGAGCCGAGCGAGACTTTTTAGCGTGTAGAAGGAGCAAGGGATATATCGCCTGCTTCGACGTGTAAACAGATTTCCCCTTTTATTCAATGTTTTGCATAAGCAAAGTTCAGATTTTCTCTCTTCTCTTCTATCTTTTCACTGGAAACGGCATTTTAGAGAAAAGAGAAAAGGACAAAAAGATATTTTTGCGGTTTCGGCAGAGGGATATGAATTCTTGTAAAGGATATTATTCATTATTTTCAGCATACTTCAATTTTTTTAATTCATTTTCTACCCATCGATTTTCTATCTCATATCCCCTTTCATTATTCCAAGCTATGATCTCATTTAAAGCTTTCTCCGCTTGTTCAGGCAAGCGATTTTCAATATAATAACAAGCTAA
>CALWVC010000047.1 GCA_944384865.1 uncultured Clostridia bacterium | reverse complement strand
TTTTTGTCAGTAATCGCCATCTGTTTGCGTTTGACAGGATGCCGGCCAATTGGTGCATTGATCGTTCCGGTATCATCGCGCAACATGCCACACACTACCGCTTCATACTCCCGTTTAAAGCTGTGCGCTTTAATCTGTTCGGCCAGAAACCGATGTGCAACATCAGTTTTGGCCACAATCAGCAAACCGCTGGTATCTTTATCAATTCTATGAACAATTCCCGGTCGGATCACGCCGTTAATACCGGACAACGAGCCTTTGCAATGTGCCAACAACGCGTTGACCAGCGTACCCGTATAATTTCCGGGTGCGGGATGCACCACCATCCCCTTTGGCTTGTTAACCACTAATAACTGATCGTCTTCATATAGAATATCCAACGGAATCGGCTCCGGCCGGGCCGTCATATCTACCGGATCCGGCAACAGGATTTCCAGCAAATCGCCGGTTTTTACCTGTTCATTTTTTGCGATCTGACGCCCGTTTTTTGTAACGCCGCCTTTTTCCAAAATGCCAGCTGCCGCAGAACGGGTTAATTCCGCAATTGCGCTGGCAATATATTTGTCTGCCCGCATTTCGTCCGTGCAGTCGACCGAAAGCGTGATCCGTTTCACGACCGCTCCCCTTTCGAAGCATCCTCACGTTTATTGTTGGATTCACGTATGCTGTCCAGAATCAGGTGCACGATCAGCATCCCGCATCCAATCACCACCAGACAATCTGCAATATTAAATACCGGAAAGGTTATAAATGAGAAATTGATAAAATCAATTACCACACCCCGAACAATCCGATCAATCATATTACCGATTCCCCCGGCGATGATCATCATAACGGCGGCAACCGCCAGTTTGGTGTGAAACCCCCGAAACCAATACAGTCCCAATAATACGACCAGCGTCACCGCCGTCAGCGTCATGAAAACCCAACGGTGATCCGCAAACAGTCCAAAGGCCGCGCCGGGATTTTCCGTGAACACAAAATCGATCAGGCCGGGGATCACCGTTATATGCGTCTGATCTTTCGGCAGCCACCAGACAATCATCAGTTTCGTCAATTGATCCACCGCTACCATTACCAGGACAAAACACAGCGGAATACATTTTTTCAGCAAACCGGATTTGTTTTGCATAGCTTAATCCTTTAAAATAGACGCGCAACGTCCGCACAATGTCGGATGTGCTGCATCAACGCCAACATCCGCACGATAGCTCCAGCAGCGTTCGCACTTTTCACCGTCGGCGTGTGCAACCGTCACCGAGACATGTTCGCCGGCATATGCGCCCGAGCCACCCTGTTGCAGCGTAACTTCTGAAACGATAAATACGCTAGGCAACATCTCAGCCAATCGGTTTAACAGCGCATATGTTTCTCCATCGGCATAGATTGTCAGTTTTGCCTCTAATGACGCGCCGATTACCTTGTCAGTTCTGGCCAGTTCCAACGCTTTTTTAACATCTTCGCGCACCCGCTCAAGCTGTTCCCAATCGGCCTTCAAAGCGCTGTTTTCTACGATCAGGGCGCTGCGTGGAATTTCATTGAATACCGCATGTGCCGGATTCTGTCCGTCCAAATGGGGCATATAGCTCCAGATTTCATCCGCCGTATAGGCCAAAATCGGCGCAAGCATCAGTGTCAGAGCATTGAGAATCTTATAAATGGTGGTTTGTGCCGCCCGCCGGGAAACAGAATCAGCTTTTTCCACATACAGGCGATCTTTTAACACATCCAGATAAAAATTTGACATATCAACCACACAGAAATTATGAATCGCATGGTAAATGATATGGTATTCAAACGCATCATAGGCCTGATTCACTTTTTGGATCAGATCGCTTGCCAGCATCAGTGCATATCGGTCGATATCCTGCAACTGATCGTCTGCAACCATGTCGGTATTCGGGTCAAAATCACCCAGATTTCCCAAAATAAACCGGGCCGTATTTCTGATTTTGCGATAGCTTTCAGAAAGCTGTTTTAAAATCTCATCAGAAATCCGGATATCGGCGTGATAATCAGATGAAGCCACCCACAGACGCAGAAGATCTGCGCCGTATTTCGGAATAATATCTTCCGGCATCACCGTATTGCCGATAGATTTAGACATTTTCTTTCCTTCGCCGTCTACTACCCAGCCGTGGGTTACCACCGTCTTATACGGCGCTTTACCAGTGCAGGCCACAGATGTCAGCAAAGAAGACTGAAACCACCCACGATACTGGTCTGCCCCCTCTAAATATAAATCGGCAGGCCAGCGCAGATACGGACGCTGCTGTAAAACTGCAGCATGTGTCACGCCGGAATCAAACCAGACGTCCATAATATCGGTCTCTTTTTTGAAATGTTTGCCGCCGCAATTTGCGCAGACCGTATCCTGTGGCAACAACTCTGAAGCATCCAGCTCATACCAAGCGTCGGCGCCCTTTTCTCTAAAAATATCAGCAATCTTCTGGATCGTCTGCGGCGTGATCAATTCTTTACCGCAATCTTCACAATAGAAAATCGGGATCGGCACACCCCAAACCCGCTGCCGGGAAATACACCAGTCACTGCGGTCTTTTACCATTGATATAATCCGGTCTCGCCCCCATGCAGGGATCCATTGAACCTTATTGATTTCGCTGACTGCTTGATCGGCAAATGCCGAAATCGAACAAAACCATTGCTCAGTCGCCCGGAATAAAATCGGCGATTTACAGCGCCAGCAATGGGGGTATTGGTGAATAATCTTTTCAAGAGCAAACAGATGTCCGGTCTGCTCTAAGTGTTGCGCAATCTTTTTATTTGCTTCTTCGGTTTTCAACCCGGCAAATATACCGGCTTCCTGCGTTAACACACCTTTATGATCTACCGGCACCACCATCGGCAGCTCTTTATATTTCCGGCAAACCTCAAAATCTTCTACGCCGTGACCCGGTGCAGTATGCACACAACCGGTGCCGCTTTCCAGCGTGACATGGTCACCGACAATTACCAATGACTCCCGATCGATAAACGGGTGGGCAGTCTTCATATATTCCAGTTCGCTACCCCGGAAAGTTCCAAGACTCTGATATTCGGTGATACCAGCCGCATGCATAGCCGCATCTGTCAGTTCCACCGCCATGATATAATACTCGTCCCCGGCTTTCAGCAGCTGATATTCATACTCCGGTCCGACACAGATGGCCACATTGCCCGGCAATGTCCAGGTCGTAGTTGTCCAAATCACAAAATAGGTTTTTGCAAGATCGGCGCCCAGTGCTGTAAACAGTCCCTCATCATCGGTTACCTGAAACTTCACATAAATGGAGTGACACGGATCCTGGGCATATTCGATCTCTGCTTCTGCCAAAGCGGTTTGACACTCCGGGCACCAGTAAACCGGTTTTAGGCCTTTATAAATATAGCCTTTTTGCGCCATCTGGCCGAATATTTCCACCTGTTTGGCCACGAAATCATTTTTAAGCGTCAAATATGGATTATCCCACTCGCCGAGTACGCCGAGACGCCTAAACTGATTTTTCTGATCTTCCACGAAAGAAAGCGCAAACTCTCTGCAAAGTTTGCGCAACTCCAGCGGCGTTACTTCTGCGTCTGACGACATGCCGGCTGCTTTTCGAGCTTTCAGTTCGGTGGGCAAACCGTGGGTATCATATCCCGGCACATAAGGCGCTTTAAAGCCGGACATATTTTTATAGCGAAGCACAAAATCTTTTAAAATCTTATTGAGCGCCGTACCCATGTGGATCTTACCATTCGCATATGGCGGGCCGTCATGCAAAATATACAGCGGTTTGCCATCGTTGATCCGCATCAGTTCCTGATACACGTCCTGCTGATCCCATTGTTGCAGCATCTCCGGCTCTTTTTTTGGCAGCCCGGCACGCATGCTGAACGCGGTATCCGGTAAATTTAATGTTTTATTATAATCTTGTGCCATGTGTATAATTCTCCTTGTATCTTATAAAGTGATCTGAGTTCCGGAAATCGGTTGCTGCGGTTCAGAATTATCAACGGTCGACGCCGAAGGCTCTGTCTGCAACGATGTCTCCTGCTCTGATTGAGCGGTTTGCGTATCCTGCGCCTGCTGTTCCGTCGCACGTTTCTCAATATTTTTATTTTCGCGCGGAATTTGTGATAACAAATCCAACTGTTTATGAATATTCTCCGAAACTCGATTTTTAAACGCTTCGATTTCATCTTTCAAATAATTATATGTAATAATCTGCTTGGTGATTTTTTTCTCAGCGTCTTTTTCAATATTTGCTGCTTTTTCTTCCGCCTGCGACAGAATCTGTTTGGCTTTCATCGTCGCCGAATCCACCAGTTCCTGCGCCTGTACTGTCGCCTCATGTACCATTTTTTCAGTGGATTCTTTGGCTTCAGCCGCATCTCGATCCGCCTGCGAAATCTTTTCGTTATAATAATCGTCTGCTTTTTGCTTGGATTCCCGTAAAATGGCGTCGCCTGTTTTCTGGGCGTTTAAAATTGCCGATTTCACCGAATCCTCTGTGGCCCGGTATTCTTCGATATTATCCGCCAGAATCTGAATTTTCTGAATCAACTCATCCCGCTGATCGCAAAGCGCGGCAAAATCATTTGCTACTTCCTCCAGAAAATAATCTACATCTACGGCTTTATAACCACTCATGCCGGCTTTCTGAAATTCATATGTTCTGATTTGATCCGGTGTAAGCATCCGACAAACTTCCTTTCAGTTTGATTATATCTTTTTTCGCGCTAACAGCACGACTCTTCCTTTTTTTGTCTGTCCGCTGACATCATCTATAATAAACTTTCCGATTTTCGACACCGTCAGCACCGTTTCTGCACCAATCCGTTTGGATACATCTATGCAAACACAACTGTTTATCAGCACAGAAGACCCGCGAATCAACGCTGCAGCCTTTTCTCTGCTGGTATGCAATAAAGCGGCCACAACACAATCCAGTCGCGCAGAGGCAACAGTGGTCCGGATGTCTTCAAATCGGGCGGTAAAAGGAGCAGGATCCCATCCGACCGTCAATTGCACACCGACTGCACCAACTTTTTTCAGCTGGGCGCACACATATTCTAAAATGTCACGATGTAAAAACACCACAGCATAGCCGTCTGCAACCAGGATATCGCCTACTTTTTCCCGGACGATTCCCAGCGCCATCAACGCGCCCAGAAAATCCCGGTGTGTTAATTGGAAAATCGGTTTGTAATGAACAGTTACCGCCTGAATCGGAAAATCGGAAAAATCTTCTGTCGCCCAGGATGGCAGCGCCGCAAAAATTCTGCGTTCTGCTTGGGCGTAGCCGCCCCACAATCGACAACGGAACCCAGCTTTTTGCACAGTGCGCAATGCCTGCGCCTGTTCAAACTCGTTTAAAAAGCCTACAAACCGCGGTACATCCTTTTGCTCTGCAGCGGCGCATGCGTCCAAAATCCGGGCGTCCAACAACCGAGCTGCATCTTCCATTAGATATACATACCGCTGTTTTCCAACTCGTCCAACAACACATCGCCCATAATGTCAACATTAAATGGCGTAATAATAAATGTGCTGTTCGCCACTCTTTTAAGCTGACCGCGATTGGCATAAGCGACGCCGCTGAGAAAATCCACCAGACGGCGGGAAACTTCCCGATTGGTAGATTCCAAATTCAAAACCACAGTTCGCTTATTATTCAGGTGATCGGCAATAGCCGTAGCATCCTGAAATGATTCCGGCTTGACCAACACCACCTGCAACTGGGTGGTAGCATGAATATTAACCACCTTGTTTCTTTTATCAGAAGAATTCTGAGAAGCATGTGCCGGCTGCGCCGCGGCAGAGGAACGACGATCTTCATAATATTCATAATCATCTCTGTGACCGTCGAAGTTCATTTCTTCGGTGTCCGAATAATCGTCTTCATCCTGCACGTTGGTCATCATGTCTCTGATCTTATCCATAAAGCCCATTTCTCAACACTCCTAATTACTGATATTGTCTCGCTCCAAACAGAGCGGTTCCCACCCGCACCATATTGGAACCGGCAAGAATAGCAATGTCGAAATCACCTGACATGCCCATTGATAAAATATCCATAAATATATTATCCACTTTTTTAGCCTTATTGTCAATAAACAGTTTCTGCATTTTCTCAAAAACCTGCAATTTTTTATCGTTTGACAAGTGCAATGGACCAAGCGTCATCAATCCGCGCACCCGAATACCGGAAATCTCTGCCAGTTGCTCCAAAAACGCCGGCAAGGCAGCAGCATCGATTCCACTTTTTGCCTCTTCATTTCCAATATTGATCTCAACCAGCACGTCTGTAACAATAGACCGCATCAGACTTTGTCTGGCGATCTCATGCGCCAGTTTTAACGAGTCCACCGATTGAATCAATTCCACTTTGCCAACGATCTGCCGAACTTTATTGGTCTGCAGTGTCCCGATAAACTGCCGACGTAGACCCGGCTCCAACTGCTCCTCTTTGGACAAAAATTCCTGCACCCGGTTTTCACCCATCACTCGAATGCCCTGCTGATATGCATGATTAATCACCGCAGGCTCTACCGTTTTAGTTGCCGCCAGCAATGTGATTTCTGATGGCTGTCTGCCTGATTTCACTGCAGCCTCATGAAAACGTTCTAATACCCTTTTATAATTTTCGTCAAACACCTTACACCGGTTTTCTAAATATGCATCCATACGTTTCTACCGCTTCCTTTCTGCGTAACACGAAAATTAAACTTTTCCTATGATGACGTCGTCATAAATTTTCAACTCATTATTACCGTTATTGGAATCAACAATTACAAAACCGTCTCCATAATAACTGATGTCTACATTATAGAATTTTGTTACTGCGCCGCTTTGGACATAAACGCCTTTTTGTCCGTCTACGATGCGCACTGCCTCTGCATCGATTTTCAGACCGGTATAGCTGCCCATAACCAGTTGTACTGTCTGCAGACGCGCAGAGCACAGCTGACTGTTCATATTGGAACAGGATAAAATGATCGCCGCTTTGCCGGAAGCATCGTCGCTGTTAATTGCTTCCACTGTCATCTGAACCTGTGATGCAGCGGTCAGCGGTAACTGCACATCCAGCACGTCGCCCTCTGTCAATTCATGCACCTGATCTGCATTTACCACTGCTGCCAGATACCATTTGATATCGGTGATAACTTTGCCGATGCAATCAGACGGTATTTGTTTCGGCTGCACATTTTCAAGATCCGACACCTGCAACTGTGTTGCATTTTCATAAGAAAGGGCCGTTTCATAACCGTCTGCTTCGTTTACAAAATATCCGGCGCTGGGACTTTGTACAAAATCGATACGGCCTCTGTACTGTTGTTGCAGTGTTTCCAGCTGTGCTGCATATTCCTGAATCTGCGCGGAAAAATCCGCAACTTGGCCGGTGGCCAACTGTCGCTGGTTCAGTAAATACAGCAGCTGTTCCTGGGTATCGTCCAATTGGGAAAAAGATTGACTGCAAATTTGATCCTGTAAGTCCAACACCGTGTTCTTTAATAATGTACCGTTGGTATCCATGTCTGCTGTTGCGATTTTATTTTGATCATCCAATGTCTGCAATGCCGCGATTTTCTGCTGCAACGCATTGATTTCGGTGCGCAGCTGCACATCTTCATCGTTTTCAAAATATTCTAAAACAGTTGCATTTTGTGCAACACGGCTCCCGTTTGAAACACTGTAAAGCTGTATACCGGCCGACTGTTTTTGCAAAATCGTCTCACGACGGATGATAATGCCCTGTGCCTCTATGGTGTCATTTACCGTTACCTGCTGTGCAACACAATAGGTTTTATCGTCAAACCAGGAACTACAGGCCTGATATAACACAAATGCGATCAAAATGAAACCGAAAACCGACAATAAAATTTTAGAGGCTTTGCTTTTCATGTTCTGTATCCTCCTGTAAAAATTGCCGAATCAGTTCAGCCGCACGCTCCGTCGTATCCGGCATGTCTGCTGACAGCCAATGCATTTGTGGATTGCGGGCAAACCAGGTAATCTGCCGTTTTGCATATCGGCGGGTCTGCGTTTGCAGCGTCTGTACACAGTGTTCCAGGGTGTCCTCGCCGTCCAGATAGGGTTTGAGCTCTTTACAGCCAATAGCGCCCAACGCTGTAGCGCAGGGATCAGACGTATAAAACATCCGAGCTTCCTCTACCAACCCGTTTTGCAGCATCTGCTCCACCCGCCGGTTGATCCGGTCGTATAACGCCTGCCGGTCGGAAAAGCGCAGCCCAATATACAGCGGCCGGTATGGACTCTGGTTTAATCTGGACTGTTCCATCTGCCGGGTCTTGGTCTGCCCGGTGGCATAATACATTTCCAAAGCGCGCAATACCCGCTTGTGGTTATGCGGGTGGATCTGCGCAGCGCTCTGGGGATCGATTTTTTGCAGTTGCGCATACATATATGCTTCTCCGTGTATCTGCGCCTGCTCGGCCAAACGCAGGCGCAGGCTTTCGTCCCGGTTCTGTTGTGAAAAGTCAAGATTTTGTATCAATGCATCCATATACAGTCCGGTGCCGCCGACTAAAAACGGCAACCGCCCGCCAGCCACAATTTGTTGAATAGCCGCGCCTGCATCCTGAACAAAATCCGCTACTGAATAAGATTGCCGCACCGAACGGATATTCAGCAAATGATGCGGCACACCTTGCATCTCCAACGCCGTCGGTTTGGCGGTGGAAACAGACAGCTCCCGATAAATCTGCATGGAATCTCCGGAAACAATCTCTCCGTTAAACCGTTTTGCCAATTCCACACCCAGCGCCGTCTTCCCTGAAGCAGTCGGCCCTGCAATCACTATAATCCGAATCTTGTTCATGTTCTGGAAAACCGACGTTTAATCTCGTCTTTGGAAAGTTCCGCTAACACCGGACGTCCGTGTGGACACCGGCGAATTCGCGGATCCGTGAGCACCTGTTCGGCCAACTTGGTCAACTCATATGCACTGGATCCATCACCTGCTTTTACTGCCGCGCGGCAGGCAACGGAATGATATAACCAATCGGAAAACTCCGGTGAAAAATCGGTATATTGATCTGTAATTTTGCCCGCAATTTCATAGATCAATTGTCGGATATCTTCAGCATCCAACTCCATCGGCACACCGCGCACGATCACCGCTTTTCCGCCGTAATCTTCAATTTCAAAACCGAATGCGCCCAGCTCTTCAGTTTTGGAAAGCAATGCATCATATTCCTCGGCGCCCAGCTGTACAATCACCGGCGATAACAGCATTTGCGGTACAGAATGTGTCGTTTGCCGAATCTGTTCAAATAAAATCCGTTCATGGGCGGCATGTTTGTCAATCAGCACCAGCTTGTCCTGCATTTCCAGCAAAATATAGGTTCCAAAAGCCTGCCCAACGTAACGAAAATCCGGAACCGATAATGCTGTTTGCTGTGACGCAGGCTCTGTCATCGGTGTGTCATGCACATGCCC
>CALWVC010000046.1 GCA_944384865.1 uncultured Clostridia bacterium | reverse complement strand
CTTCAGCGCCTGCGGGTCGATATCGCTGCCGGTGGCTTTAAAATCCGACGTGCGGCGGATATCGGACAGCGCCCGATCCAGCTCCTGCCGCCAGACGGTTTGCTTTACCCATGGCAGGCCCTGCGCCGCAAACCCACGATGCAGTCCCGGCGCAATATGGTTGGCAATCAATGCCGATTCAATCAGGATGGTACCGCTGCCGCAAAACGGGTCATACATCACGCTGTCCGGATAAATCCGCGCGGCATACGCCATGGCCGCGGCCAGCGTTTCTTTAATCGGCGCAGCGGTCGCCTGCGCCCGATAGCCCCGTTTGTGCAGCCCCTCGCCAGAGGTGTCGATCATGAGCCGAAACCTGTTTTTCATCGCCGAAAACTGAATCTGGTTTTTCGCACCGCTCTCTTCAAACCATTGTATACCATAATGCGGTTTTAACCGCTCCACAATCGCCTTTTTAATGATAGACTGGCAATCGGGCACCGAATGCAACGTCGAATGCAGCGACCAGCCCTTAACCGGAAATGCATCCCGACTGCCGATATACCGCTCCCACGGCAGCGCCCTAACCTGTGAAAACAGCTGTTCAAAATCATGTGCTTCAAAATTGCCAACGACAACTAAAATCCGCTCGGCAATACGCGAGCAAATATTTGCCCGTGCCAACAGATCGTCGCCGCCGGAAAATAAGACCGCCCCGTTTTCTGCCAGCACCTCCTGTGCGCCCATGCGTCTGAGCTCATCCGCCAGCAATCCCTCTGTGCCAAACAGGCACGGCGCCAAAAAATCCAATCGATTCAACCCTTTTTGTTTAATATGTTTATTATACGCCCCACGCGCTGCCGGGTCAAGAATAATTACAACGTAAACGAAACAACATTTCCAAAACAAATCATCGTGTAATAAACCGATATAGAACTGAAACTGTAGAAACTGTGATAATCCGCAGCACACCCGCTTTACGGAAACATTTTGAGCATGTTTGCCGCCGTCAAGCCGACAACGATTGCTGAATCAGAAAGATATACAACCGAAGCCGCCGTGAAACGCCCGAAACACCTTTTTGCAAAAAATTATAATACACCATATATCCGAATCCACCACTTTGCAAAAAATTATAATACACCATATATCCGAATCCACCACACTGTCTCCGTACCGTTTAAAAACGCTTTTGATTTCCGCTCCGCATTTCAGCATAAAACCGGCCCCGTCTAAGACAGGGCCGGTAGTCTGATCCTCATATGCTTTTTAAATATCAGCCAACCTTATTAAAGAAAAATCCCGTTATAAATCCTGTAAATCGGCGGCAGTCAAATCGTTTTCAACATTATCCCGCGCAAGATCGTTGTCAATAACAGGATAAGCATCTGAAACAGGCTTCTCCGTCTTTTGTGCAGATGCAACCGGCGTTGTGTGATATACTTTTAACGCGGGCGCTTGTGTGCCCGCAATAATCGGACGGGCGCGCTTGCTTGTGTGTTTCGCCTTCCCTTGAATTTCAGGAACAGGCGGCGTATCATTGCGCGGCTGCGTATGCGTACGTTCGGTTCGCTTCATTCCTTGTTTCGCCATACAGATCACCTCAGACATAGTGTATCCGTACGGCTCCATTATATACGAATTGCAGCTTTCTATAAACAATAACTGAAAAGCTGTTTTTTCGCCACGACGGTTTCGTAGCCTGGAGTTTTAGCGGCGAAAAACACAGCGCTTTGAAATCAGACTGCTTTTTATTGCAGCAACAATCAAAAACATCCATATTTTTAAAAATAGTCATTTGATCACAATCTGACGTCTATTACAGAAAACCGCAACGCAATTCTCATGCCGGCATCATGACAGAACTAAAAAGCAGAGATCCTCCACAGCAAAACGCAAAATTAAAATATCTTTTTCAAACAAAGCTTCAGCATCCATCTGTCTTCAACATCCATTTCTCTTCAGCATCTATTTATCAATCAAACAGCTCTTTCATATGTACACCGTAGTAATCTGCTAAACGCACCAGTGTTTTTAATTCCGGATTGCCAAGGCCACGTTCAATATTACCAAGATTATGCTGACCCATTTGCAAATCGACAGATACAGTGAGCAGAGAAATTTTTCGACTTTTTCTGATCCGACGCAAATTTTTTCCTATCATATACATGTAATCCATAACCCCCACCATCCATGTAGAATATTATGGATATATTGTAGGTCAAAGTGAATCACATTTCGATGTCATATATGATATTTTTTTATAAATAGTAAGTTATTATATAAATGTAGATGATAAAACTGTTCTCACCGCCCAGCAGATGAAAGCCCTCCGGCGCCGCAGTGCAAAACTGCAAACTGCCTTTCTATTCTCTCCGCGACCACCCTGCTCCTTTTATCGTTTTTATATTATTCTACCTCCGGCGCAACTCTTTCTGCCGCGCCGCAGACTTTCAAAAACCTGCAAAAGGCGCCCTGCCATGTTATGCGGATACATGACCATGAAACGGCCGTGCAACACAATTTAAAACACGATATACAAAAGCCGCGCTCCGAACAACGGAACACGGCCAATAGATTCATGACTGCCGAAAACGACGCGATTCTTTATACAAACGCAATATCTTCATCCGCCGGTAATATCCCGTTACTGCATTTGCACTTTTAAAAACTGTTTTTTTCCTTTTTTGACAATCACGCCATCCGCCCCAAACGCCGATGCGTCTACTGTTTCTCCAATATCCGTGATCTTGCGGTCGTTCACCGATACGCCGCCCTGCTGGATCAAACGACGCGCTTCGCCCTTTGACGGTGCCAGGCCGGTTTTCGCCAACAGATCAATTACCGTAATCACCCCACCGGTCAGATCATCATGGGTAATCTGTGCCGTAGGCATGTTCGCATCTTGTCTGCCTGCGCCAAACAGCGCTTTTGCCGCCGTCAACGCCTTATCAGCTTCCTGCTGGCCATGGATCAACCTGGTCACCTCATAGGCCAGCTTTTCTTTGGCCGCATTCAGCGCGCTGCCCTGTAATTTTTCATATTCCGCAATCTCCTCCAGCGGCAGAAAGGTCAGCATCTTCATACATTTGATCACATCCGCGTCGTCCACATTGCGCCAATACTGGAAAAAGTCATACGGCGACGTTTTTTCGGGATCCAGCCACACCGCGCCTTTTTCTTTTTTACTCAAATAGCGGCCGTCGCTGGTAAGCAACAGTGCAAAGGTCATGCCGTAAACCTCTTTCTGATCTGCTTTACGCACCAGTTCGACGCCGCCGATAATATTGCTCCACTGATCGTCGCCGCCCAATTCCATCACGCAGCCGTATTCTCGATTCAACACCAGAAAATCATAGCTTTGCATCAACATATAGTTCAGTTCGAAAAAGGACAGCCCCCGTTCCAGACGCTGCTTATAGCATTCAGCGGCCAGCATCCGGTTCACCGAGAAATGTACGCCGATCTCCCGCAGAAAATCAATATAATTCAAATTTCCCAGCCAATCGGCATTGTTGACCATCATCGCTTTTCCATCGGAAAAATCGACCAACCGGCTCATCTGTTTTTGAAAACACGCAATATTATGTGCGATCGTCTCTTTTGACAGCATCTGCCGCATATCGGTTTTACCCGACGGGTCTCCGATCATCCCGGTTCCGCCGCCAAACAGCGCAATCGGAGTATGCCCTGCCCGCTGCATATGCGCCATCACCATGATCTGCACAAAATGGCCTATATGCAGGCTGTCCGCCGTGGGGTCAAATCCAATATAAAATTTGATTTTCCCATGGTTCAACAGCTCGCGGACCTGCTGCTCGTTTGTCATCTGCGCAATCATGCCTCTGCCCTGTAATTCTTCAAATACACCCATCATGTTCTCTCCCGTTTCATAAAAATAACCCTCTGCAAAACGCAGAGGGCGAATCAACGCGGTACCACCTCAGTTTACCACGCTCTCACAAGCGCGGCCTTATCGGGTACAAATAAAACTATACCCTGTCGCTGTAACGGGCGAACCCGGGAATCCCTACTTGTTTTATCGTTCAGAAAACCGGCTCAAAGATGTATTTCACGCCGTTGCCCCAGCTTTTTTCCACCAGCCAAAAGCTCTCTTGATAGGGCAGATCAGGTTACTTCTTCTTTTCACAGCCATTCGCTTTATCAGCATCATAACATGTTTAAATGTGTTTGTCAACCCCAAAGCACCAAACAGAATTGCCAGTCAGCACAAGCCTCGGAAAGACAGATTCCACCATTGCTGCTTCAAATGGGATCACCATAAAAAATATGCCGCAGCGGTCATTTATCCCCGTCAGAAAATGCCCCGCCGGCACACCATCTCTATAAGCGGCGAGCAATTTGTTACAATTGCTTACTCATATATCCGCAGGTAAATGGAAAGAACTCAAATTTTTTGATACTGTTATGTACAAAACCATATTGTTTGTACCATGCTTTCAGTCGAGTGTTCTCTTCAACAATCCCGATATCAATCTTCATACAATCACATTGCTTTGCCTGCTCAAAAGCGTGTAACAACAGAGTCTCACCCACTTTATGATGCCGGCAATCCGGCAAAACACAAAGATGATGCAGCTCACACGCCGGTTCACAATCGTCCGACAACGCATAATAGCCGATGATGGTTCCGGCTTCATTAAAGAAACCGAACATCATCCATCCCTCTTCCAGTTGAGATCTGAATCGATCTTCGGTCATGGTAAATGCGATAAACCGCGGCGCATTTTGCTGTGTAAAATGAAGCGTCTGTGCAACCGTAAGAAAACTGGCGCGAATGACAGCGGCACATTCGCCGAGATGTTTCCTCTCAATCTGACGGATCATATGCAAACCTCTCCTCAAAAAACAGCCGCAGCTCCTTGCAGCCTTGCATATGGTTCATCAGAACATATCCTTTTTATACAAAATAAATCCGGCAATTGCCGTCACCACGACTGTCAAAATCAACGGAAACACAATATTGCCCGCAAGAGGCAACCCCGTGTTTTCACCGATATTCATACCGTAAAAGCTGAATATGATGGTCGGGATCGACATCAAAATCGTAATCGCGGCCAATACCTTCATCACAATATTCAGATTATTGGAAATAACCGACGCAAACGCGTCCATCGTGCCGGACAGAATGGAGGAATAAATATTAGACATCTCGATCGCCTGCTTCAGCTCGATCAAAACGTCCTCCAGCAGTTCCTGATCCTCTTCATACAATTTAATATAACGGCCGCGTAAAATCTTTTCCACCGTTGTTTCATTCGCCTTCAGCGAAGTCTGAAAATAGACTAGCGATTTCTCCAGCCCCAGCAGCTGAATCAGCTCTTTATTTTTCATGGATTTGCGCAGCTTGGTTTCCAAATTGCTGGAATGCTTATCAATCTGTTTCAAATATTGCAAAAACCGGGTCGCCATTCGAAACAGCATAGTCAGCACAAAGCTGGTTTTATACGCCGTCTGAACATTTTTCACCACACCCTGGGAAAAATCCATAATCACCGGGTTATCCTTTAGCGAAATGGTAATCACATGATCCGGTACCACCACCACGCCGATGGGCATCGTCGCATAAATGATATCTTCTTTATCCCGTTCTACATACGGCACGTCGAAAATCAGAAACGTATGACCGTCTTCCGTCTCGATATGGGAGGACTCCTCTTCATCCAGCGAAGACAAAATATATTCAGATTCTACCTGAAAGGTCTGTTTTAAAACCGCGATTTCCTGCTCGTCCGGCGCGATGACATTGACCCAGCACCCCGGTTCCAGATTGTCCACACGGCTGATACAGCCGTCAATTGTTTTGTAATAAGAAATCATGTTGATCACCCTTTCTTGACGGGCGCGCACCATCCAAGGCGCAGGCTCCCGTTTAGCGGGCGGGCAGATACGCAGAGCATACCGGCGCGCCGAATAGTCTGTTTAACCTGCTACCTCGAGGTCGGGAAGGTTCGTTCACCGGATGCCACCTGCCTTTCAAACGATTTCTGATAAATATTATAACAGCGATATCACCGCAATGCAACCATAAAAATCTGCAACCCGCCGGTATACGGATGAACGAAGCTGTCAGCCACACCGTCACAGTCAAGCGTAAGATCTCCCGCGCAGCGGATGACGACTGTTTCTACAGTTATGATATCATAATTTTATATGCAAAGTCACACTTTGCATATAAAATGATCAATGCGCTCTTTTTTGATCTTTTCAAATGAACACAATAATTTTTAAAAAGAGTCCAAAAAACGACAACATTCTGTGTGAATGTTGTCGTTTTTTCTGGTGACCCGAACGGGAATCGAACCCGTGTTACCGCCGTGAAAGGGCGGTGTCTTAGCCGCTTGACCATCGGGCCACATACAATTTAACAGTGGTAGCGGCGAGAGGACTTGAACCTCCGACACTTCGGGTATGAACCGAATGCTCTAGCCAGCTGAGCTACGCCGCCAAATCGATATCCGCTTTTTTCAAGCTTGATAATTATACTATAACAACCCAAGCTTGTCAACACTTTTTTCAAAAAACCCGGTCAGCTGATGATCCCGCGATTTTATATATGGTTTACTGAATTGATCTCTGCTTCGTAATATGCCCAAAATCACGATATACAATACGAAAAATCGTCAACATACGTTATCTGTAAAGACGGCTGCGTGCCCGCAGACACGCAGCCGTTTTTATTATCGAAACATCTGCTTCAGTGCCTGCGGCGCATCAGCCTCTTTGATGAACTTCGTATAAAAATAACCGTCGGAGCGCTCGGCTGCCACAGCGCCGTCATACACAGCTGTTTCACTGCCGTCCGGCGTTGTTTCCTCATTACTGCGCACCATATAGCACAATACATATCCGCCGTCAGAAACCATACAGCTATCCTTCGCCACTGCCTGCAATTCCGCAAGCAACTTGGGATCTTCAATCTTTTGGTACCGCTCTAAACTATCATCTCCCCAGTAATTCTCATAATATTCAATCGACCGATAAAACGGAGAATGGGAACCTGCCATACTTGAATAGTAAGTATTTTCTTCCGAAACCCGAATGACATACACAGATTCCATCTGCACCGGCTGGACCAACAGCCCCTGCTGCTGCAAATAAGCATAGGTATTGGTATAGCTCTCATCAATATACAAACACAGACCTGATCCCAACAGAGAAGACGCGCTCAATGTATCTACAGTTTCACCATACACCTCCTCCAACGTTTCCGGCGTCATATAGGTATGCAAAATCAATAGTGTTTCTCCTGCAGTTTCGGGATATAAAAACTGATCAATGGGCATCGTCATATAATCCAGCTTCAGTGCCTGAAAAAGCTCGGTGCGCTGCCGGTCGGTTAAAACATGCGTCCGGTCTTTGTTCAATGTCGTGTCCGCCGTCATTGCCAGCGTCATGTCAGTCAACGTCATGACCGAATCATCCTCTGCCTTCCGGACGCCAAAGAACACATCCCGATCCTCGGTCAGCTCCGGACTCCGATCCAATTGCAGCAACTGCTCCAACACCTGCATCGGTATATTTCGGAAATACCGGTCGACCGTGCTCCCATCCCGCAGCGTGTAGTTTACATAAAACCCACTTGTGATCTCACTGCCATCCGCCGCGTCACACGCCTGACGGTGCACATCAGTAATCACTTCCAACGCCTGCGGCGAAGAAAAAGACCGTGTAATATTCACATTTGCCGTCAGATTTCCAATATTCTCGGAGACGATACCAGATGTAAAGAAATCATTGCTGCCCGGATAGATAATTTCCGCAGACTGTACCTGTGAAGATTGCGGCACATAACTGGAATACCCGAAACAGCCTGTGCAGCAAATCACCAGTGCAACCACCGGTGACGCCAGATATACCGGCAGACGCCGGCAGCTTTCCAAAACAGCCTTCAACGATTTGCTGTAATAAAACTCTATTCCCAGCGTCGCAATGACCAACGCCGCAAAAGCAACCGGCAACGCAATTTTTAGCTGCCCGGTGATAGATGTCAGAATATCTAACGCAATGCCAAACGCCCACAAAGATAAAGCGCAGATTACAAGCATCTTCATTGCTTTGTAATTACCGGTATTTTCCGAAAACTCTGCCTTTCTGCGCTTGAACAGCATCATGGCCAACACCGCTGCCAATACGCAGATTCCCAGCCACACCAGCGGCGTTACATAATCGAGATTCTGATAAAATGTATCATATGCGCCCGGTCCGGAATAAGGCGCTGAAATCTCATCGCCTGCGACCATCCCATACTCCGGTCTGTAAAGCATACAGGTATTCTCTGCGATGGTTTGGAAAAACAACGGCGGAATACACATCCAGAACATCTGATCCAACGAGGGATTTACATAAAAATCATTGATCTGATTTACATAAACGCCCAAGGCGTTACCTTCCAGAAAATATTTTGCGACCGTATTGGCCACAGACAGTAAAATGTAGGTACCAAGCAGCAGTACGGTAGCATTAATAAACCCTTCAATCACCGTACCGGCCAGACCAATCGCCAACACGCTCAACGTATATACCGTCAATACAGTCGCACACAGACCCAAAAGCTGCTGCAAAAAGCCGGACATCAATTCGTCGGAATATCCAAAAAGCAGTAGATTGATGACCAATGCCGCGGCAAATATCAAAACGACCGGTAAAACGCTCATGAAAGCGCCCGCCAAAAATCTGGCGGCAAAGAATTTCTCACGCCGGATTCCGGCGCTGAAATAGAAATCGATCTTTTTGGTCTTAAACAAAAATGAAAACTGCATAAATGCAATCCAGACAGCGCCGGCAATCAGCCCCAATAAAATGATCAATATAAAATCGTTGGTGTTGTCGTAAAAAGCATATATAAGATCTTCGGCAATATTAGGATTATACGCCGCAGCGGCAAGCTGCGACACCAGCGGCATCACAATCAGAAATGCGCCGCCTAAAAACATCAACACCGCCGGAAGGATCACCTGCTTCAGACCACGCAGAAACATCCGCCCGAACAGATTCTGTTTAGAATAAATTGCTGAGGTCATACTCCTTCGCTCCTCCCTGACTGATTAAAATTTCCTCCAAGGTCATCGGCAAAATCTCCAGCAGCAGCAACTCCGCCGGCTGTAAAGCCGCTTTGATCTGCTCCTCCGTACCGGTGGTTTCAAACATCAGAATGCGCCCGCTCTTGGTCAGATTCTGCGGCGACAGCGCCTGCAGCATCTGTTCGTCCTGCTCATGTGCAAACGCCACCCTGCATTTGACCCTGGTCGCGACCACGTCTTCCACCGCGCAGTCAAACACAATGCGCCGATCCCGAATCTGCCCGATATGGTCGCATAAATCCGACAATTCCCGCAGATTGTGAGAAGAAATAATAATAGACGTTTCCTGCTGTGCGATCGCTTCTAACAGCACCTGCTTGAGCAGCTTGCGTTTGATCGGATCCAGGCCGTCGAAGGATTCGTCCAG
>CALWVC010000045.1 GCA_944384865.1 uncultured Clostridia bacterium | reverse complement strand
ACCCAGACTTTCAGCCCTGTGCTGTTCTGCGCCTGCTCGGAGAAATCTCCGTTGAACGTCAGTCCGATGTTGTTATACTCGCTGGTACGCAGCACTTTCAACGCCTTACCTGACGGAGATTTTTGATCTACTAAAGACAAAGCGCCCGAAAGACTTACAGACGGAAGAGCTGCGCTGTCGGCATCATAAATCATATTAGATGACGGAACGGGCGGCGCTGTAGTCGTGGTTGTCGTTGTGGGAGCCTCAGTCTCTTCGGGAGGCGCGGTTGTAGTTGTAGTCGTAGTTGTGGTTGTGGTCGTGGTCGTAGTCGTTTCTTCCGGGAGCGGTTCGTCCACCGAAACAATTTCGATAGGACTGACCATGGCTTTGATCGGCCGGTTTTGTCCCCAGCTTCCGGCTATGAACAGAAACTCTGCGCTGATGCCGCTGTATGCGGTGGCAGCTCCGAAGGTTTTGTCCGCAGGCAGCGGAATCTCCACTACCTGTACCGGGTTGTCGGCGGTTGCCATAATACAGCCTTCCTGGCCTGCGTCAGCGCCAAAGTCAAAGCTTCCGACGCCGGGAATAATGATTCTGCCTTTCAGCAACACCTGGTTGCCATCGGCATAAGTCCATTCACCCTCGTCGAAATTAGACCGGAAAGTAAAGCGCAGCTTTTTACCTGCGGAGCTGAGGTTGCCGGCGTTTTCAGAAATAAATTTCGCGTAGGAGAACTGCGCATGCATACTCTGATCCGCCCAGAACTGCTGTTGAATCATATTGCCGCCGGCAGTTCCCGTGTCTACGATCAGGTTGTCCGAGGAATCCGAAGAGAAATACTGCAGCGCAACACCGTTGCCGTTGAGATCGCCGTAACCGTAGGTCAGTCCCCAGCAGTATGCGTATGTCTGATCGTCTAACCGCCAGCTCAGCGGCATGTCGGAATAATCGGTGGTCACATCATCGTTCACCGTTTTGGCCTTGCCGGCATTCGCGGCGTTGATCAATGCGGTTGTAAGGGTGTTGTGCATATCCCAGCTATAGGTGGTTCGGTTCATCAGGCCAAAGTCATCGCCTGTACTGTCCAGAATTCCGTTGTCCCAATAGAAACAGCGGATTCCGAAATCGCTGGTCAGGTCAATATAATGCTGCGCCCATTTCACCCGTTCATCATTGTTGTTTTTAAAGACAGCGCCCATTTCGCCGAAAATAACCGGAACACCCTTGCTGATAAACGCAGATTTCAGATTTACGCAAAAGGTGCGCAGTTCATTGAGCGCCGTATCGTTATAAACCGATACCGAGCTTGCGCTGGCACAAAATTCACCCGGATGATACGGGTGGATCGACATGATCACATGTTTCTGCGGATCATCGGGAATCACTGTTCCGTCAACGACCGCTTTGGTTCCCAGAGCGGCGTAAGTCGGAACAACCAGATACCGTTTGGCGTTATTTCCGCCGGTTTCCCGCACAGCGTCCACAAAGGTTTGATTCAGCCGGTTGATTGACTGGTAATATTGGGAATTTCCGGTCCAGTTTTCGCCGGCACGGGTTTCGTTCATCCCTTCAAAAATAAGCTTTTCGGAATAATTTTTAAAGGTATTGGCAATTTGCGTCCATAAAGCGGCGAATTTTGCATTGGTCGTATCTTCTTCCTGTGCATTGGCATAATCGACATATAGCCAATCACCCTCGTGATGGGTGTTCAAAATTACAAACAAATCTTTAGACATTGCCCAATCTACAACCTGCTTGACCCGCGCCATATAGGAAGCGTTGACCGTATAGGGCGAGGTCTGCGAAAAAGAGCCGTACCAGGTAACCGGAATACGAACAGCGTTAAAACCCTTGTTTTTGACCGAGGTGAAAACTGCCTCCGTGACTACGGGATTACCCCATCCGGTTTCGCCGCCCCAGGATGCGGAAACGTCAAGTGAGTTGCCTAAATTCCAGCCGATGTTGATTTGCCGAATGAATTCAGTTGCCGATTTGCCGAATTGCGCATCTGCTGAAGCGCCGAATATGTTGGCGCTTATGAAAGCGCCGGTCAGCAGAACGATGGTTAATAAAATACTGATAACCCTTTTTCGTGTTCGCATAAAATTCATCTCCATTGCTGTTTTTATTTAGATGATGTGCACATCAATCTTTCGTATGTTATATATTTTTTTGGAAAAAATATTCAGCAAATTTACTATATCATGGATTTTTTCAAAATGCAACAATATTTCAAAAAATTGTATATATGCACAAATTATTATTTTATTAAGAGTGTTTTGCAAAATAATATGTGTATATTAAACAAATAGCAGCTATGCTTTTGAAAAAACACGATTGATGATGGTTAGAGAATGGACAGACAAAGGAACAAATGAAAAAGCATTGCAGATTTGTTAATATTATATTACAAAAGGGCATAAAAACTTTATGATCAGAGCAGATGGCGTTTTTGTTTGTTGCGTAGCTTGCGGGAATATATGGTGTTTATTAAAATATATAAAAACAATGCAGAGTTTTACATAGATTCAGCCCGCCGATATTGGCATGGAACGGCGTTACACAGATTATTCTCGGTAACATATACTGCCTGGGAAAGCGTGTTTTTTGCCGGCGGAACCATGCCGCCGGATATATGCGCATCTTGCGATAACAGGTTTTGATCAGCGGCTTTCGGATGTGGAGAACTGTTTTGTTTCGCCGGCGCTCTCAGAGCCGTTTTGCGCTTGCTTTGTCCGGCTCTTACGGTCTGCCGCCTGTTTACCAGCAGTTTTCTTTTTGGGCGCATAATCGTTCATGCCTGCTATTGCGCCGCCGGCTACCGCCCAGAGATACAGACTTGCAACGCTGCAATAGGGGCTGAACCGCCGGCGGTATTTCTCAAACAGTTTGCGGTTGATCCGACGGTGATGGTATACCATCCGAAGCCCCCGCTGAATCGCCAGATCATCAAAACTGAATACATCAGGCCGTTGCATACAGAACAGTAAAATCATTTCGGCAGTCCACACGCCGACGCCCTTTAAAGAAGAAAGCGCAGCGATCGCCTCTGCATCCGATTTTTGCCGGATGCCTTCTAAATCAAACCTACCGCTTTGCACTTTATCCGCAAAATCGACGATATATTCCGCTTTGCGAAAGGTGATGCCAAAAGCCTGCAGGCGACGGATTCCTGCCGCCTGCACAGACGCCGCATCTATCTTTCCCAGTGTCTGCTGCATCCTGTTCCAGATGGTGGCCTGCGCTTTTGTGGAAATTTGCTGCCCGATAATATGATGGACAACCGAAGAAAACAGGTCTGGATCGGTTTCGCGATAAACGGGGCCGATCTGATCGATGATTGCGCCGAGCCGCGGATCTCGCTGTTTTAAATAAGCTGTTTCTTTTTGACCATATGAAAAATACATGGTGTTTCATCCTTTAGCTGTTGTTGTAGATTGTCATAAAGCCGGCATGCTCGTTTGACTGTTGCCAGGGGACAATAAGATGATTGTGGCTATTACCTTTGCCGGCATATTTACGCGATTAACAGTATAATGCTATCATACTATATTGATGCGAAAGTATCAACAGATTCGTTGCGGGGTTCTATAAAAACTGTAAAAAATAAAAAAAGGGGTTGCATTTTTTGCAGGAATGGTTTATACTGTTATAGTCATCAATATCGCGGGGTAGAGCAGTTGGTAGCTCGTCGGGCTCATAACCCGGAGGTCGCAGGTTCAAGTCCTGTCCCCGCAACCATGATTGAATGGACCGCGCTCCATTCAAAAAGCCCAGCCAAACGGCTGGGCTTTTCTCATATCGGTTTGATCTCCTGTTTTGCAAAAAGTCACGCTCGAGCCGCCTGCTCGGTTGTAAACGCCTGCGCGACGGTTCGCCGTCGTTACCGACTTTTTAGTGTGGTTTTGCCCTTTTAAATTTTTTAACGCAGCAGCGAACGCTTCGATTAACACTTGTTTTCCTTTTCATATTGCAGTATGATAATAATAAGGACAATATCTGTCCGGAACATTTGAAAACAGGAGGTACTGTTATGAAAAAATCCCTTGGCGTAAAACCCTATGTGTTTCCGATGCCGGTTTTGATGATTGCCACTTATGGTGAAAATCAAACGGTGGATGTCATGAACATGGCCTGGGGCGGGATCAGCGCCAACAATATGGTGGCGCTGAATATTACCGAGACCCATAAAACTGCAAAAAACATCAAAGAACGGGGCGCCTTTACCCTGAGTGTTGCAGACGCCGCCCATCTTGCCCAGGCAGACTTTTTCGGCATTGCTTCTGGGAATAACATGGCGGATAAATTTGAACGCAGCGGCCTGCATGCGATTGCCAGCGAACGGGTAGACGCACCGGTTATAGAGGAATTTCCTCTCACGCTGGAATGCAAAGTGGCCGAACTGCAGCATGATCAGGGCGGGTTCCGCGTATTGGGCGAGATTGTCAACGTACTCGCTGATGAAACGGTTTTGGACGCATCAGGTAATGTGGACCCAACCAAGCTGAACGCTTTTGTGTTTGATCAGTTCCAAAACGGCTATTATGCCATCGGCGAAAAAATTGGCCAGGCCTGGAGCAGCGGTAAACATCTGATGCAGTAAACGACAGACAACGGCCGCGCAGGTTTTATACAGCGTGGTTTGCGGCCGGGTCCAATTGTCTCTTTTCGGAAATCACGGCGTTTAACGCGTTGCATCCTGGTCGCCGGCCGGTCAGATCCCATGGCGCGTCGTTGGCCGCAAGATATACAGCACACGCCTGCCCGCGTTATGCGGCCTGCTGCCGGCAACCGTGCATTAAGAAAACTGCGAATTATAAAGCGCCGCATAAAATCCGTTTTGGCGCATCAACTGCTGATGATTTCCCTGTTCAATCACATCTCCATCTTTGACCACCAGAATCAGATCTGCGTTCTGAATGGTCGACAGGCGGTGTGCGATCACAAAGCAGGTGCGCCCTTTCATCAGTTCTGCCATCGCGGCCTGAATCTGCAACTCTGTCCGTGAATCGACGTTGGATGTGGCTTCGTCCAGAATCAGCATCCGGCTTTTGGGCAGCATGGCGCGGGCGATGGTAATCAGCTGCTTTTGCCCTTTGGAAATATTGACGCCGTCGTCTGACAGCAGCGTGTGATAGCCTTCCGGCAGCCGTTGAATAAAAGAATGGATTTTCGCGGCCTTTGCGGCGGCGATCACTTCCTCCATCGTCGCATCTTCCCGGCCATAGGTAATATTTTCGAGGATTGTTCCGTAAAATAGCCAGGTGTCCTGCAACACCATGGTATACGCACCGCGCAGACTGTCTCTGGTGATGTTGTGGATATCGGTTCCGTCGACCGAGATTGTGCCGGTATCGATGTCGTAAAACCGCATCAGCAAATTGATGATCGTTGTTTTTCCGGCGCCGGTCGGGCCGACGATCGCCACTGTTTGACCTGGCTTTGCGTGCAGCGACAGATGATGCAGAACCGGTCTGCCCGGCAGATATCCAAAGGCCACGTTTTGCAGCCGCACATCTCCCTGCGCCTGCAACAGGCATGCCGCTCCCGGTTTATCAGCCGGCTCCGGCTGTTCATCGATAATACGGAAAATGCGCTCTGCTGCCGTAAACGCAGACTGAAATTCGCTGATAATGTTGGCAAATTCGTTGATCGGGCCGGCAAATTTACGGGAATACATCACAAATTGCGTCACGCCGCCGATGCTCATAAACCAGACTGAAGACGCTAAAACAGTGCCGTTTTGAGACAACAGATAGAGAATGCCGCCGAAAATCATGATCATGGAGATGGACAGGTTGTTGATAAAATTGACCGAGGGGCCGATGATCGCGCCATAATAGTCGGCGTCATAATAAGCGTCGACCGCCTCTTTGTTGCGCTGGTCGAATTGTTTGGTAACGGTTTGCGCCCGATGATAGATGCCGATGGTCTTTGCGCCTGAAAGCATTTCTTCGGCATAGCCGTTTAATTCACCCAGCTTTCGGGACCGTTTGCGAAACAGGGGCTGAATCTTTTTGGCTTTATGCCGTGTGAATGCAATCGAGACCGGCACGGTGACCGCGAACACCAGAATCAGCGGTTTTGAAATGACAAACATAAAATACAGCGAGCCGACCACCGTATACACACTGGTAAGCACCTGTACCAGATCTGTCGAAAGCGATGCATTCACCGTGTCGATATCATAGGAAATGCGGCTGATGATATCGCCCGTTGTATGCGTATCAAAATAGGAGACCGGCAATACCGTCAGCTTTTCAAACAGCTGTTTTCGCATGCGATATGTGATACTCTGGCTCAGGTGCACCATGAAAAAAGTCAGTAGATAAGACAACGCCGCAGAGATCACATAGCAAAGCAGCATCTGCCGGAAGTTGTATAAAACCTGGTCCATCAATACGCCGTCTTTACCGGAAATCGCATCGATCGCGGCGCCGAGATACCGCGGGCCCAGCAGCGCCAGATAGTTGGATAAAAACGAAAAAATCAGAGCTATAACGGCTAAAGGCCAATATTGCAGGATATACCGCAGCAGCCGGAATAAAATATGCCCGCCGGTTTTTGAATTTTCAAGCCGCTGTTTTGCTTTACTCAATAAAGCTCCCTCCCATCTGGGATGCGCTGATTTCCTGATAGACCGCGCAATGTTTCATCAGATATGCATGATCGCCGCTTCCGATGATCTGCCCGTCCTCTAATACAATGATAAAATCCGCGTTCATCACCGAACTGACCCGTTGCGCCACGACCACGCAGGTGGTACTACCCATGTTTTCGGCAATCGCCGCCCGCAGATTGGCGTCTGTTTTATAATCCAGCGCCGAGGAAGAATCGTCCAGAATCAGAATGTCGGGATGCGCCGCCAACGCCCGGGCGATCAGCAGCCGCTGCTTCTGGCCGCCTGAAATATTGGTCGCTTTTTGAGACAGCACATGCTGGTATCCATCTGCAAAAGCGGTGATAAAATCATCGGCCTGGGCAATTTTTGCCGCGCGCACAATCTCTGCGTGCCCGATCGGCCGGCCAAACCGGATGTTTTCTTCGATGGTATCAGAATACAGAAAATCATTTTGCATTGCCACGCCGAATTTTAAATGCAGCTCTTCTTCGGGAATGGTGCGGATATCCCGCCCGTCGATGCGGATCCCACCGGCATCCACGTCATATAAGCGCATCAGCAGACTGACTACCGTGGTTTTCCCGCTGCCGGTTGCGCCGATAATGCCCAACGTGCTGCCGCGGGGCAACGAAAAGCTGACGTGCTTTAAATTGTCCCGGCTGTTGTTATAAGAAAAGCAGACGTCGTCAAATACAATATAGGCGCTGTCGTCCCGGGGCGGATAGACAGCCTCTGAAACTACTGTTAAATCTTTTGGCGCATCTACCACCTGTTGGATTCGTTTGGCAGACGCCGCGCTTTTGGTATACATCATAAAAATTCTGGTAACAGAAAGCGTCGCGGTAGAGATCATGGTAAAATACTGCGTGAAAGCGACGATTTTTCCAGGCTCGGTCTGCTGCCCCATGACGCGGTAAGCGCCGAGCAACACGACAAAGGTGATGCCAAGGTTCATTAACAGGCCCATGACAGGGTTGACAAATCCCATCGTCAAACTGGCCTTTTTTTCCGCCCGGATCAGATTCCGGTTGACCCGGTCATACCGCCGGTGTTCTTTTGGCACCTTTGAAAGGGCCTTGATCACACGAATGCCCTGGGCGTCCTCACGAACCACGCGGATCATGCGGTCAACCGACCGCTGCACATTTGCATATAGCCTGACGCCGAACATGGAAACCAGATAGACCACAATAAAGATCACCGGCAGCACCGCCAGCATGACCAGCGACAAAAAGGGATCCATAATCAGCGTTACAAGGATGCCGCCGAACAGTAAAAGCGGCGCCCGCACCCCCAGCCGCTGGATTCTGCCGATAAAATTATGTACGTTATAAGTATCGGTGGTGATTCTGGATTCCAGCGACGGTATCGTAAACTGATCGATCTGTTTGCCTGAGAGGGTCATGGTTCTGTAAAACAGGTCATGCCGGATCTTTTCAGCGCTGTCGCGGGCGACCTTCGAAGCCATACGGTTGGCTTTGACGTTACAGATCAGCGCAATCGCCGCGCATAAAATCATGACGCAGCCCCAGACCACAATCATCGAGATTCGGCCGTTGTGAGGCACGATCTCATCCAGAATATAGCTCAGAATATAAGGCAGCGCCAGCTCAATCAGCGTTCCGATACATTTGATCAACAGCCCGGCCAGCATCGCGCCGATATAGGGTTTTAAATATCTGCATAAAAATTTCATGGCGATTCCCGATGCCTTTCAAAATATCGTCTGACCCGTATATATTTTTTATGTGCCGTTATACCATATTGCTAGCGGCAATATGGTATAACGGCACATGTTCGCGATGGCCGCTGCGATCATAACCGGCGGGCGATCAATCGCCTGTTAGACCTGTTCCCCAAGCGCTTTCATTATAAACGGCGCAACCTCATCCGGCTGCAGGTGCAGCACATGTGCAAATTCACCGTGCAGTATACGCTGCGCCTCTTTTAAAATCGCCGTGTCAGCGACATGAAATTTCTGCCCGGCTTTTTCCGTCTGCTGTTTATGCAGATACAGCGCCCGGATCAGACGAATCAGATCCTGATGGCTACCATTTTTCAGCATTTCATTAAAAACTTCTTTACGTTGTTGGTCGTCATCGATCCACGCAATATCCAAATCTGACATATTCTGAATCAATTGATAAATTTCGTCTTTGGAGAGCAGCCGGCGCATACGCACCTTTTCATTGTCGACCGGACAATAAATGGTTTCATTGTGTTCATAAATCGGTTTGAGCACATAATAAAGTTTTTCCGGCTGCTGATAGAATTTCTGCGCGCGGATATCTACAATTTCACATACCCCGGCGTTTCCGTACATCACTGTGTCGTTTACTGCAAACATCATGATTCTTCCTTTCTGCAGAATATAGAACTGAAAAAGTTATACTGCTATATACATTGGCTGCCACAAAGTATACAGCAAACAAAACACAAACAACAAAAGCGGTTTGACGGGAACCAGATCAGCACGCTGACATCGACAAACCACCAATGACATCATAATTATAACACAAATTCGTAAAAGATGTCATAGGCGATTTACATAAAAATTTTAAACTTTTTCAGGCATTCAGTGGATGCATAAAATCCTACAGTTCAACCTACCGCAAATGCATTCTGATAAATTGACGATTATTCCTTGACATTTCCATATAAATGTCATACTATATCAGCAAACCATTTGATAAATTTTTACATTATCTGTGCTTTTACAATTTATTTTATCATTGGGAGAATTTACCGTGATTCAAAGAACTTTAACTCTCCCCCTATGCATTATCCTATTCTGTGTTTTACTTGTCATCACATGTTCTGCATCAACCCTTTCACCTATAACGAATCCGATTCAATGGTTGGCGTCTGCACA